>JAFRSZ010000005.1 GCA_017439205.1 Clostridia bacterium | reverse complement strand
TGTTTCGCTTTGTAATTAACAGTTTCAAATATTATACGCGGCGGGGCGTCGAGACGCCGCCCCCTACGGGATGGTATCCCAAACCGCGCGCCAAACTGTAATTTGTAAAAAAGACGGCAGAGACCTTCGCCTCTGCCTGTCCGTTCACGTATTCACGTTCGATCAGTGCTCAATATAGAATACCACAACGCATATGGCGCCGTTCACGATCTGGAAGGAATGGAACTTCCACCCCTCCATGGCGACCTGATTGATCACCTTTTCAAGCTGTTCGCTGAACTGCTTCATCGTGGAGGAAGTGCAGCTGAAGGATTCCACCTTATAAACAGTGTTGTTCTGTACTTCGTATAACATCGTTTTTTACCGTGTTCCTTTCTGAAACCTTCTTTACGGGATGATCGTATCCAGCCCGAGCTCTTTTTCGCAGTCTGAGCAGTAAAGGATCCAATCGTCGGTCATGTTGGAATCCTCGGGAACGGAGACCTCTTTGCCGCATCTGTCGCAGTGCACGATACGGGTCGCCACGGCGGCTTTGCCGCAGCCGGTGAATACGGCGGAAACAAGCGCCAGCGCCGCAAAAAGAATACAAATACGTTTTTTCATAAAATACCCCTTGACGTCCGCAGATGGTTTTCGGTGGGTGATCCGACCGCTTTTCAGTATAGCATAAGATCATACCGCGGTCAATATCCCGTTCGATAAAAAAGCGAAACAAAAGAAACAGCCCCGCAAAGAGCTGTTTCCCGAAATGGCTTTTAACCGTTGTAAAACAAGGCTTTTTCTCAGTCTTTGAAATATCTGTCCAGCAGGCCCTTGAAGGCTTTGCCGTGGCGGGCTTCGTCGCGGGCCATTTCATGCACGGTGTCGTGGATGGCGTCCAGATTCAGCGCCTTGGCCTTCTTGGCGAGCTCGAATTTGCCGCTGGTTGCGCCGTTTTCGGCGGCGACGCGCATTTCAAGGTTTTTCTTGGTGCTGTCGGTGAGCACTTCGCCCAAGAGTTCGGCGAACTTGGCGGCGTGCTCGGCCTCTTCGAACGCGGCCTTCTCCCAGTAAGCGCCGATCTCGGCATAGCCCTCACGGTAGGCGACTCTCGCCATCGCGAGATACATGCCGACCTCGCTGCATTCGCCCTGGAAGTTGGAGCGCAGCCCTTCGATGATATCGGCGGGCGCGTCTTTTGCGACGCCGAGAACGTGCTCGGCAGCCCAGGTCAGCTCGTTGGATTCTTCGATCTCAACAAATTTCTCGCCGGGGGCTTTGCAAAGGGGGCACTGCTCGGGACGGGTATCGCTCTCAACGATCTCGCCGCAGATAAGGCATTTCCATTTTTTCATAGGTAATACACTCCTGTTCTTTTTATTTGTTACTGTATATTATACCTTACGCAAAGGGGTTTGTAAAGCCCTTTCACGCTTTTTGGGGCATATATGAGAATTTTGCATTATTGACAGGGGAACAAGGGTTTAGTATAATACGGTAAATTGGAATTTAGCGCACAGCGCGCGTCAATGAAAAATTAACGATTAACAATTAACAATTGATGAAGGGCTCCGCCCTTACCCGATTATACTCATCGGATAAGCAGGTTTTTCCAGCTTTCGGAAAGCTTTTTTATAAAATCAAAACGCGCCAGCGTTTTCCGAAATTGTTAATTGTTCTTTGT
>JAFRSZ010000258.1 GCA_017439205.1 Clostridia bacterium | reverse complement strand
CGGCTTCTTCGGCGCGGATATGCACGATCTGAGCCTCGGCGCCGAGCTCACGGCTCAAGAACCGCAGGAATTCCAGTTTTTTATTGATCGAATCAAACAGGGTCACGTTCAGATCGGGCCGCGCGAGCTTCAGACACATGCCCGGGAAACCCGCGCCGGTGCCGACGTCGCACACACGCGCGCCTTCGGAAAGATCGGCGTATTTCAAAATATACAGGCTGTCTGCAAAATGCTTCACCACGATCTCATCGGGATCGGTGATTGCCGTAAGGTTTACTTTTTCATTATATATAATAAGCTGCGAGGCGTACGCGTCGAACAGGTCGAACGCGTTTTCGGGCAGCGGGACGCCGATCTCTGCGATACAACGCTCAAACAGTTCTTTTGAGATCACAATCCCGCCTCCTTCAGATAGATCAGCAGCACCGAGATATCCGCCGGGCTCACGCCGGAGATGCGCGAGGCCTGCCCGATGTTCTGCGGGCGGATGCGCGCAAGCTTTTCACGGGCCTCGAGCCGCAGATTCTTCACGTCTTTGTAGTCAAGCGTTTCCGGCAGTTCTTTTTGTTCCAGCCGCTGCGCTTCGGCGATCTGCGCGTTCTGGCGGTTGATGTAGCCCTCGTATTTCAGGCTGATCTCCACCTGCTCGAAGATCTCGTACGGCAGGTCCGGGCGGCCGGGGTCGAACGGCGCGAGCACGGCATAACTGAGCTGCGGGCGTTTGATGAGCTCCGAAAGCCTGCAGCCGGTGGTGAGCGGCGACGTTTCACGTGAAACAAGCATCGCGTTCAGCGCGTCGTTCGGCGCAAGCACGGTATTTTCGGCGCGTTTGCGTTCTTTTTCGATCTGTTCGATCTTTTCGAGCAGCTTCCGGTACCGCGCCTCGCCGATCAGGCCCAGACGGTAACCGCGCTCCGTCAAACGCAGGTCGGCGTTGTCCTGCCGCAGAACGAGGCGGTATTCCGAGCGGGAGGTCATCATACGGTAGGGCTCGTTGCAGCCCTTGGTAACAAGGTCGTCGATCAGCGTGCCGATATAAGAGCTGGAGCGTTCCAGAACAAACGGCAGTTTGTGCTGCGCCAGCAGGGCGGCGTTGATGCCGGCCACCAGCCCCTGCGCGGCGGCTTCCTCATAACCGGAGGAGCCGTTGAACTGGCCCGCGCCGAACAGGGCGGGGAAGTCGGTGAATTCCAGCGTGGCCTTCAGCGAAAGGGGGTCCACGCAGTCGTATTCTATGGCGTAGGCGTTGCGCATCACTTTGGCGTGCGTCAGCCCCGGGATCGTATGGATGAACGCCTCCTGCACGTCGATGGGCAGGGAAGAGGAGAGCCCCTGCAGATACATTTCTTCGGTATCGCGGCCGCAGGGCTCAATAAAGATCTGATGGCGTTCCTTTTCGGCGAAACGGACCATTTTATCCTCAATGCTGGGGCAGTAACGGGGGCCTACGCCCTCGATCACGCCGCCATAAAGGGGAGAACGATCCAGATTTGCCATAATTACCCGCTTTGTTTCATCATTCGTATAGGTGATATAGCAGGGAAGTACGTTTTTGGGCTCGGTTTCGCCGCTGAAAGAGAACGGCGTTACGCGCTCGTCGCCGTACTGGGGCTCCAGCTCGTCCAGATCCACGCTGCGCCGGTTCACGCGCGAGGGCGTGCCGGTTTTGAACCGGCGGAGAGAAACGCCCATATCTTTGAGCGCGCCGGAAAGCCCAACGGCGGGGAAGGTGCCGTCCGGCCCGGAGGAAAAGCATTTGTCGCCCACGTAGATCTTGCCGTCCAGGAACGTGCCGGTGGCGATCACGCAGCACAGGGCAGTATATTCGCAGTCCAGCCGGGTAAGAAGCCGCCACCGTCCGTTTTCGGCGCGGGTGAGGGAAGTGATCTCGGCCTGCACCAGGTCCAGACCCTCCTGCCGCTCCAGCGCGTGCTTCATATAGGTGGAATAGGCGCGCCGGTCGATCTGCGCGCGTAAAGAATGCACCGCAGGACCTTTGCCGAGGTTCAGCATCCGGTTCTGCAGCGTGTTCTTATCCGCGGCAATGCCCATTTCGCCGCCGAGGGCGTCGATCTCGCGCACCAGATGGCCCTTGGAGGTGCCGCCGATGCTCGGGTTGCAGGGCATGTTGCCGATCATATCGAGGCTGATGGTAAAAACGACCGTCTTCGCGCCGAGCCGCGCGGCGGCAAGGGCCGCTTCAATGCCCGCGTGCCCCGCGCCGATCACGGCGACGTCGTAGTCGCCCGAAAAGTGGAACATATGTTCCTCCTATTCTGTTTACTGTTTGATATCAAGCCGTTCGCGCAGTTTCTCGTTCTCGCGCTTATAGCGGTCCCGTTCGGTCATGGCGCGCTCGGCGTCTTCCAGATAATCGGCGATCTCGCTTTTATATTTATCCGAAAGGGTCTTGTAGGTTTTCGCCTTGTCCGCCAGATCCAGCGCGGTCAGCACCAGCGCCTGCGTCAGCGTCACCTTGCCGGAGCTCATGATGTTATCCAGCGTCGTATTCAGGCCGTTTGCCAGCGCCAGCACCTTTTCGGGCGCGTCGTCTGTGATGATGGTATACGTCTGACCTTTTACGGTGATCTCTACCTTCGATTTTTCCATAATCCGATCTCCTATATCCGATCAGCTTTTCCGGAACTGCTGCTTCATGCGCAGCTCTTTGGAAAGGATCGTCTTTCTGAGACGCAGCGACTGGGGCGTGACCTCCAGAAGCTCGTCGTCGCTTAAAAATTCCATGCACTGCTCGAGGCTCAGCACCGTGTGGGGCGTTAAACGCAGGGCCTCGTCCGAACCGGCGGCGCGGGTGTTGGTCATCTGCTTTTTCTTGCACACGTTGCAAACGATATCCTCGTTTTTGGCGCATTCGCCCACGATCATGCCCTCGTACACCTGCACGCCGGGGCCGATGAACAGCCTGCCGCGTTCCTGCGTGTTGAACAGGCCGTAGGCGGTGCTCTCGCCGGTCTCGTGCGCGATGATGGAGCCGTGCTCGCGGGTCTGGATCTCGCCCTTATACGGCTCGTACCCGGCGAAGAGGTTGTTCATGATGCCGTAGCCGTTGGTGTCCGTCAAAAACTCGCTGCGGTAGCCGATCAGGCCGCGGGCGGGGATCTTGAACTCCAGATGGCTGGTGCCGCCCCCGCGAGTGCCCATATTCTCAAGCTCGCCGCGGCGCGCGCCGATCTTTTCCATCACGGCGCCGACGTAGTCGTTCGGCACCTCCACGATCAGCAGCTCCATCGGCTCGCAGCGCTTGCCGTCGATGGTTTTATAGATCACCTTCGGGCGGGACACCGCAAACTCGTACCCCTGCCGGCGCATGGTCTCTATTAAAATGGAAAGGTGCAGCTCGCCTCTGCCCGAAACCTTGAACGCGTCGGTCGTGTCGGTTTCCTCCACGCGCATGCTCACGTTGGTTTCCACTTCCTTGAACAGCCGCGCGCGGATGTTGCGGGAGGTCACCATTTTGCCCTCGCGCCCGGCGAAGGGGGAGTTGTTCACGTGGAACGTCATCGAAAGGGTAGGCTCGTCTATTTTTACGAAGGGGAGCGCCTCGGGGTGCTCCGGGTCGCACAGCGTTTCGCCGATGTTCAGCCCCTCGATGCCCGAAACGGCCACGATATCGCCCACGCCCGCCTCGGCGGCCTCGGTGCGGCCGAGCCCCGTGAACTGGTACAGGCGCGATACCTTCACCTTTTTCTCTTCGCCGTCGGTCTTGCACAGCACGGCCGGCATGCCTTCTTTTATGTGGCCGCGCTCGATGCGGCCGATGCCGATGCGGCCCACGTAATCGTCGTAATCGAGGCTGGAAAACAGCAGCTGCAGGGGGCCGTCCGCTTCGCCCTCGGGGGCGGGGATCTCGTCAAGAATGGCCTGCAGCAGCGGGCGCATATCGCCGGAGCGCGCGTTCTTATCGAAGGAGGCGTAGCCCTCTCTGGCGGAGGCGAAGATCACCGGGAACTCGATCTGGTCGTCGTCCGCGCCCAGCTCGATGAACAGGTCGATCACCTCGTCGATCACCTCGTCCGGCCTTGCGCCGGGGCGGTCGATCTTGTTGATCACCACAAGGGGCGTCTTGTGCAGCGCAAGCGCCTTTGAAAGCACGAAGCGTGTTTGGGGCATGCAGCCCTCGAAAGCGTCCACCAGCAGCAATACGCCGTCCACCATCATCATGATGCGCTCCACCTCGCCGCCGAAATCGGCGTGCCCGGGGGTGTCCACGATATTGATCTTCACGCCGTTAAAATTGACCGACGTGTTTTTGGAAAGGATCGTGATGCCGCGCTCGCGTTCGAGATCGTTGGAGTCCATCACGCGGTCCTCCACCACCTCGTTTTCGCGGAACGTGCCGCTCTGCTTCAGGAGCTTGTCCACCAGCGTGGTCTTGCCGTGGTCCACGTG
>JAFRSZ010000257.1 GCA_017439205.1 Clostridia bacterium | reverse complement strand
GCGGCGTCTCGACGCCCCGTGAACCATAGAATTCAACATATGTTAATTAAAAACGATTGTGTTGGTATTTCGCTTTGTAATTAACAGTTTCAAATATTATACGCGGCGGGGCGTCGAGACGCCGCCCCCTACGGTGAGGTGGTTCAAACCGCTCGCCAAACTGTAATTTGAACGTCTCAAATGCCTGCGGGTTCATAATATGCGCCGAGGGACGCGGCAAGATCTTCCATTTCGTCCGCCGCGGGCGGAACGGCGCTCTTTGCCGGATAGGGTCGGCCGAGGGGACCGTATTTGCCGACGCCGATCCCGTGGTAAGCCATCAGTTCGAGCGGGCGGCCGCATTCTTTCGCGAAAGCCGCAACGGCGGGCGCTTCCTTATCGTTGAAGCCGGGCACGTACGGCATACGCAAGCGTATATCCGCCCCCTGCGAAACAAGCCATCGGGCGTTTTCAAGAATACGCCGGTTGGAAACGCCGGTGTTTTTGATGTGAAGGGGTTCGTCAATGCCTTTGATATCGAACAGAAACAGATCGGTAACGGGCAGGAGCTTTTCAAACGCGTCCCGCGCTACGTTTCCCGCCGTTTCCACGGCGGTATGCACGCCTTTTTGTCTGCATGCGGCAAGGATCTCTGTCGCCGCCGCGGGCTGCAGCAGCGGCTCCCCGCCGGAAAGGGTCACGCCTCCGCCGGAGGTTCCGTAAAACGGGACGTCCCGCAGCACGGTGCGCACGATCTCATCCGTATCCGCTTCCCTGCCCGTTCGTTCCCGCGCGCCGGAGGGGCAGATCCGCGCGCACGCGCCGCAGCGGACGCACGCTTCGGTGAACGCCCTGCCGCAGAACGATCTGCATGCGCCGCAGCCGGTGCATTTTTCTTTATAAAACATCAGCTCCGGCGCTGTCTGCTGCGATTCAGGGTTGTGGCACCACAGGCACCTGAGATTGCAGCCCTTGAAAAACACGGTGGTGCGGATGCCCGGCCCGTCGTGCAGGCTGAAGCGCTGGATATCAAAAATACACGCGGTGCTCAAAGCATTACTTCCGTTCTTGCGATGATATTCTCCTGCAGCGGCGGCGGGAGCTTTATAAAATACTGGCTGAAGCCGCCCACGCGCACCAGCAGGTCCCCGTGCCGTTCGGGGTGGTCAACCGCGTCCAGCAGCTCTTCGCGCGAAACGACGTTGATCTGCAGCGTCTGCCCGCCGCCCGCGAAATAGGCCTTTGCCAGCGCGATGAACGCGGCCTTGCCCGTTTCGGTACAGAACTGCGCTTTATTGAATTTCATCTGCAGCACGTTGCCGCTGGTGGCAAGGTACTGGTTGCCCTGCATCACGCTCGAAAGCAGCGCGGTGGGGCCGCATTTATCGCACCCGGGCGACGCGCCGATGGAATCCGCCAGCAGCTTCTCGCCCTTCTTTTTGCCGTTGGGCAGCGCGCCCAGATGGAAGCCGTAGTTCGGCGCGCGGTGGAAGGTGGAGCAGCCCACGCCGAATACGCCGCCGCGCCACGTTTTCTTCGTCTGAAAATACCGGTAGAGATGATCGGTGATCGCGGCGTAGATCGCGTCCACGTCCGGCTCATCGTTGCCGAATTTATGATAAGAGGAAAAATCGCGCCACAGTTCTTCGTACCCCTCAAAATTCTTTTCGAGGGCGTCCACAAGCTGCGCCATCGTATATTTCTTTTCGTCAAACACGAAGTGTTTCACGGCGGCGAGGCTGTCCGCCGTATCCGGCAGCCCCTCGGTGAGCACCTGCCCGTGGCCGTAGATCGGACCGCGGTCTTTGTAATCGAGCCCCTTCTCTATGCAGCCCTGCACGATCAGTGATTTATACGGATTCGGAGCCCACTCGGCGAAGAGCGCCTGCGCCTTGTTGGAGGTTTCGGTGATATAATCGGCGAGATATTCGATCTGCTTTCTAAAGGCGGCCATCAGCTCGTCAAACGAGGTAAACGCGCGGGCGTCGCCGGTTTCCGGCCCCAGCTTTTCTTCGCTGAATTTGCACACGCCGTTGAACAGGGCGAACTCCAGCGCTTTCGGCACGCTGATCTCGCCGTCCTCCAGCCCCATATGGGATTTGCCGAAAATATCGATCTGGTTGCAGCCGTTCATGCAGTAAAGGTGCGCGTCCGACGCCGGGATCCCGATGGCCTCCAGCGCGGTGCACACGCACGCGTCGTTATAGATCGCGGGCATACCGATGCCCGAAGAAAGCGTATCCGCCGCCGCCCGCCAGAGCGCCTCGGGGCTGTTTTTGTGCAGGCGCAGGGTGAGGTTGGGCGTATCGTAATGCTTCTCCTTCGCCATTTTCAGCACGTCGTAGGTCAGGGCGCAGGTATGGTCGCCCCCGAACTCGTCGCTGCGGCCCACGCACAGGTTCCAGGTGCGCGTTTTATGAAACAGCTCCCACAGCTTTTCAAGGCAGGCCCAGCGGTCCGCAGGGTCGTCGTTTTCATAATACCTGCCGAGGGCGTAATCGAACAGCCCCGGCGAATCCACGTCGAGAAAGGCAAAGCAGAACCAGAACATCTGGCACGCCTCGAAGAAATCGCGCGGGGACTGCCGCGGGATGCGGTCGAACGTCTTCGCGATGCGCAGAAGCACCGTTCTGTCTTCCGGTTGCGCGGTTTCGGCCATCTCTTTCGCCTTCGCCCCGTAGCGGTCAGCCAGCAGTTCAAGCGCGTCCAGCGTGCGCTCAAACGCGAAGTAGAGCTCCGCTTTATCGGTATGCACGGCGCGAAAACGCGCGATCTTCTCACGGATGCCGTATGTTCCGACGCGCAGCAGCATCTCGTAATCGGGGTTGGAATGCCCGCCCCCGGCTGCCCACGCGCACTTGTTGACCTCGAGCTTCTCCTGCAGGGGCGTGCGGCATTTGCCGATCACCCTCGCGGTTTCATAGGGGAAGAAATAATCGTAATAAACGTTGATGATCTCTTCCATATCGGGATAAGCGCCGATGTTTTCATCCCGTTTGCGGGCGTTGAGCGTGATCCCGTCCGCCCGGGCGTAATTCACGGCGTAACCGCCCATGCCGCCCAACGGGGCGACGAACCAGTCCGCCGGGTCGATACGGATCTCGTATTCTTCGGCAAACGTATAAATGCCGTTGGCGATCCGGTTTTCGATATCCTTTTTATCCGCGTGCATATAGCCCCATGCAAAGGGCTCCAGATGCTTCATTTCCACAGCACACACCTCTTTTTATTATTATAACATATCCGCGGAGAAAACACAAGCGCAGAGGCATAAAGAAAAAATAACTTGAAAATCAACGTTTTTTTCTGATAAAATCGTAACAGGTTGAGATATTTTCCTCCGGAAACGTAGTATACGGGTGAGGCAGGAAGGAAGGTGAAAGCTTGGACGACAGTAAGATCATCGAACTGTTCTTTGAACGCTCGGAACAGGCCATCGCAGAGCTGTCAGATAAATACGGTTCCGTGTGCGCCAAAATCGCGGAAAACATACTGAACAACCGGCAGGACGCCGAGGAATGCGTGAACGACGCCTATCTCGCGGTGTGGAATACGATACCGCCGCAGAAGCCCGATCCGCTTCTGAGCTACGTCTGCCGTATCGTTCGGAATCTCGCTCTCAAGAAATACCATGCGAACACCGCGCAGAAACGGAACAGCATTTACGACGTCGCGCTGGATGAGCTTATCGATTGCATCCCGGCGGCCTGCTGTGTTGAGGACGAGGCCGCGGCGAAGGAAATCGCCGGAATGATCGGCCGCTTTCTCGAAACGCTGGATCGGCAAAGCCGGATCATGTTCGTCAGGCGTTACTGGCACGCCGATTCGATCGAAGATCTTTCCGCCCTGTTCCACAAGAGCAGGCACTACGTTTCGGTGCGGCTTTCACGCGTCCGCAAAGCCCTGAAACAATACCTGATAAAGGAGGGAGTATCTCTGTGAAAAAAGAAAACGCATCCCGGATCGTGAGTATGATCGACGGAAAATACGTTGACGAAGCGACCGAATTTGCGATAAACAAAAAGCACGAAACACAGGACCGACACGCATCTGCCGCAAAGCGATCCCATCGGTTCGGTTGGCGCGCGGCTGCGGCGTGTATCGCTCTGGCCGCGGTGATCGGCTCCGCCGCGTTCGCATGCGCGGTTGAGGCAAAAAATTACAATACCGCCGCCGGATTCTTTGAAGAATACGGTCTTTCAACGGAGGGCCTGAGCCGCGCGGAAATAAAGGCGGTCTACCGGGACATTACCGAAAAAAGGTTCTCCTACGGAAAAACGGCGGACGTGATCCGGCGGGCGGTCCCCGGTTGGGAGATCCGGCAGGCCGAACCGACGCCGGAGGCGCTTGCCGCACTCTGGGACCAAAGCCTGCGGCCGAAGACCGCGGCGCGGGACGGCGCGACCTTACGTGCGGACACGCAGTACGTTTACGATCCGCAAAGGGGCTTTGACGTGTTTGACCGGAGCGTTCTCGAATGCAGGCGGGACGGCGAGCTGCTATGGACCGCGACGTTCCGGGATTTTTACGTGGAAGACTGCAGCGATACGGCGGAGGGAACGGTCGTCTGGGGACAGAACCTCACCCTTTCCTCCGACGAAACGGCGTACGGTTGGGTCGCCCTTGTTAACGGCAAAGGGAACGTAAAATGGCAGCGGCGCCTGGAGCACGGCTTCGGACACGAATACGTTTCGGCCGTACTGCCGAACTTCGACGGCACGTGGGCGGTCTTCAGCAAAGGGGACGCAAAATATCTCTGCTTCACCGTTCTGGACGCGGACGGAAACGAAGTGCGCTCCCGCAAAACGGAGGTCGGCATTTCGGGGATCTGGAACGCGGCGCGGCTCGGCGACGGCTATATCATACAGCTTGGGGATATGACGACCGGCAAGTACGCGCGCTTATGCCGGATGGACCGGGACGGCAGGCTGACGGAGAGCTTTTCGTATGAAGCGGACGACTGCGATTACCATATCACGGCTATGGTCGAATTCGGCGGACGGATCTACCTTTCCGCCTACGCCGTGCCCGTACAGAATGACGAGGGCGGCAGGGATGAGATCGCCGACATACTGGACTGTATTTTCCATGAAAAAGGCATGGCGATCTCCGAGGCGGAGCTGACGCCGCTGGTGCGGGACAACTATACGGCTGTGCTGCTCCTCTGCGATCCGGACAGCGGCTCGCCGGAAACGTTCTATTCCGTAAAGGGTTCTTTAGGCAGTAAGCTTTCCGTGAATGATTCAAATCAATTGGAATGGAATGTGGAAAGCATTACTTCTACATTCTTCTCTCCGGCCACCAGCTCTTTTTCTGTCGGCGGTACCTGTAAGGTGTTTCGTTACGTTTTCAACGTCGACGGAACCCTGATCGGGCAGACGGATACGGGCGAAACCGTTCCGTATCGGAGATAATCAAACGCCTGCCGACTTATCTCAAAAAGAAAATACCAAAAAGGCGGCGCAGATCGGGGGAAATCCCTTATCTGCGCCGCCCGGCTTTGTTTTTGTACTTACAGTCCGAGGACCGTGCGGATCAGTCCGATGAAATAACGGAAGAACGAAATGATGCGCTGGAAGAAATTCATGGTGGCGGTATTGTCGCCGTCGTGCTCGATGCGGTTGTCGGGATCGCTGTTTTCCGCAGTCATCGGCAAGGCCTTATAGGTGTTGCCGTTTTTCTCAAGGATGATGAACTGCGGCCACTTCGCGTTGGAAGTTACGGTGAGCTTGTTTCTGCAGATGGCGAGAAGCAGCGGATCGACGCAGCCGAGGAACTGGTTATGCTGATAATTCTTGATATACCACGTGGTATCCGGCAGAATACCCGTGGAGGCGTCCACCTGCTCGTCGGGGGAGATATAGTCGCCGTAACCGGCCTTGACGCGGGCGTTGACGTAGGTTTTGCCGAGGGTGGAATCATAGTCGGAACCGGTGGCGAAGAAGCTCTGCCTCCATACGGCGGCGGTGTTGTCGGATATCTTGTTGCAGTCTTCGTAAAGCGGATAGCCCTGGAAGCCGTATTTGCACACCATCGCCACGTGCACACCGGCAGCCTTCATGTCTTTGATCATTTTGGGCGCGCGCTCCTGTACGGCAAGGCGGTACGTGTTGACCTTGGAAATCAGAACGGAATACTTATCAAGATCGCCGGGCTCGTCGAACAGGAATTCCATCGCTTCGTCGTATTTATTGTACACCATACTCCAGAACCCGGGGGAAGTGGCGTAAGTATCCTTTACGAAGCGTTTCACGCAGCCGTCTTTCATATGGGAATAAAAGTTATCCACAACACTGGCGGAGATATTGATGCCGTAAGAGGTTTTCAGCATGCCCAGAGAAAGCGCCAGCACGGTGGCGAGATTCTCGTTTTCCACGTTCGGATCATAGCTGTTCAGGAAATTGCCGAGCGCGTTTGCGTCCGCCTTGATCTCGCCGCTCATGGCGGCGTCGAGCATATCCACGCCGTAGATGGAGCCGTCGTACAGCACGATGCTGTCGATCCCCTTATACTTGTTCTTTTCCTGATACTTGTAAAGATAAGCGAACAGCACGTTCGTGCCGAGGCATCTGGCAACGATGGACACCTTGCTGCGGCCCGTAACGCGCTTGACCGCCTCGATATAACGGTTGAGGTCCACCGCGATCTCAAGGGGAGAGAGACGCGCGTCGTACTGGAAATTGTAAGTATTGATATTTGTATTCATATAGTTCGACGAGATATCCTTTTCGCTCCACGTGAAAAGAACGCCGCTGTCGTTGCAGACTTCGCCGTTTTCATCCAGCGGGAATCCCTCGAACATATCCATCAGCAGGTTATATACCTTTTCGTTGTACGTATCCCAATCGCCCATCGTGACGGCTCTGGCGGCGTAGGGCACCGCCTGCTTCACCAGATTCATCATCGCGTCGTCTCTGGAATAACGGATCTGCGTGGGGCGATCCGTGCTTACGTCGTTATAGATCGCGGTACGGCCGTAGATATAAATGACCGGATAATTCTCCGTGGCTGCGAGAGCGACGCCGCAGACCGAGAACACGGAGACGGCCGTAAGCAGGAGCGCGATCGCAGATTTTAAGATCCTTCTCTTCATACCCTGAAAAGCTCCTTATAGTTTTGTAAAGTATATTATAAAACAACACCGTTTTTTTTTCAATACTTTTTTTGAATTTACAAAATTTAGCGTTTTACGCGATTTTGCTTTACAATCCGCCGCAAAAAGCATATAATAGTAATACTTATTTCTGAACGGAGTACTGTATGAAAATCATAATCGCAGGCTGCGGAAAAATGGGTACGGCGCTCACGCGCGTTCTGATCCGGGAAGGGCACGACGTCACCGTGATCGATTCCGTACAGCAAAGAGTGAACGAGGTCATGAACACCGCCGACGTGCAGGGCATCTGCGGCAACGCGGCGGACTGCGAAGTGCTTGAAGAAGCGCAGGCGGAAAAGGCCGATCTTTTTATCGCAATGACCGCATCGGACGAGCTGAATATGCTCGCCTGCTTTTTCGCGCGCAATCTGGGGGCGCAGCATACCATCGCCCGCATCCGGCAGACCGAATATAACGAGACGGGCAGCGATTTCATAAAGCAGACGCTGCATCTCTCGATGGCGCTGAACCCCGATCAGATGGCGGCGCAGCAGATGTTCAACATCCTCAAGCTCCCCTCCGCCATGCAGATCGAGACCTTCGCCAACCGCAACATCGAAATTGTCCAGCTCAAGCTCAAACCGAACTCTCCGCTGCTGGACATGAGCCTCTCCGACGTGCGCAGAAAGTATAAGACCCCGTTTCTGGTGTGCACTGTGGAACGGGAAGACGACGTATATATTCCCGACGGCAGCTTCGTACTGCGAAGCGGCGATACGGTAGGGCTG
>JAFRSZ010000004.1 GCA_017439205.1 Clostridia bacterium | reverse complement strand
TCGGAAAACGCTGACGCGTTTTGATTTTTCCGTAGGGGGCGGCGTCTCGACGCCCCGTGACGTATAATGTTTGGAACCGCTATTCATAAAAGAATTACCAACATAATCGTATACAGATTAACATGTATTCATACTTTCGTTTTACGGGGCGTCGAGACGCCGCCCCCTACGGTGAGGTGGTTCAAACCGCGCGACAAATTCCGATTTGCAAAACAAAAAAATCTTGACAAACCGAAAAGCGCGGCATATAATACCCCTATAAAAGCATTGATCGGGAAAAGTACTATCCATTCGGGCTTACAGAGAGCGGACGTTGCTGGGAATGCCGCAGCCGCGGGGATACGAAGAACACCCGGGAGCCGCAACCTGAACCGAAGCGTTTCGCTTCGCAGTAGGCGCGCCGGCCGCCCGCCGTTAACGGGGCAGGCTTTCATACGGAAGCCGATGAGGAGGCCGAAAGGCAATATAGGTGGCACCGCGGGCAGCAGCTCGTCCTATGAAAGAAGGACGGCGGCTGTTTTTTTTAATTCGGAATTCGGAATGCGGAATTCGGAATTGTTTTTCAGAGCGGAGACGGTTTTTAATTCGGAATGCGGAATTATAATGCGTGGTGTTTGCGCGTTAAGCGTCGCCCGGGCCCCGTACTGCTTATTTATAAAATAACATATAAGGAGATCCTGACTATGAAACATACCGACGTAAAAGTGATTCTGAACGATCCGTCCCTTGTGGGGCGGGAGCTCACCGTATGCGGCTGGGTGCGCACGGCGCGCGATTCCAAAAACATGGCGTTTTTAGCGCTCAACGACGGCACCACCCTCGGCCATCTGCAGATCGTGATCGATAAGAACGCGGGCGTGGCTCTGCCGCCGGAGGCAGCGAAGCTCGGCGCAGCGCTCAAGGTGATCGGCACGGTGGCGGTCAACCCCAACAACGGCAGCGCCGAGATCGAGGCCAAAGAGATCACGGTGCTGGGTCCCTCGCCGGAGGATTACCCGCTGCAGAAGAAGTTCCAGAAGCTGGAGACCCTGCGCGAGATGCCGCACATCCGCGTGCGCACCAACACCTTCAACGCCGTATTCCGCGTGCGCAGCATCATGGCCGCCGCCATCCACCGCTATTTTCAGGAGCGCGGCTACGTGTACGTGAACACGCCGCTGATCACGGCCTCGGACTGCGAAGGCGCGGGCGAAATGTTCAAGGTGACCACCATCGGCTATTCCGACAAGTACAAAAACGCGGACGAATACTACGCCGACGATTTCTTCGGCAAGAAGGCGGGGCTTTCGGTTTCCGGCCAGCTCGAGGGCGAGGGCATGGCGATGGCCATGGGCAAGATCTACACGTTCGGCCCGTCGTTCCGCGCCGAAAAGAGCAACACGCTCAGGCACGTGGCGGAGTTCTGGCACGTAGAGCCCGAGATCGCGTTCGCCGAGCTGCCGGACCTCATTGAGATCGCCGAGGATATGATCAAATACATCGTGCGGGACTATATGGAGAAGTGCCCCGAGGAGCTGAAGTTCTTTGAGGAGCGCTTCGAGAAGGGCCTCACCGAAAAGCTGCTCAACGTTGTGAACAACGATTTCGCGGTGGTGGATTACACCGACGCCATCGAGCTGCTGAAGAAGGCGGACGTAGAGTTCGAGTACCCGGTGGACTGGGGCTGCGACCTGCAATCTGAGCACGAGCGCTACATCACCGAGCAGATCTACAAAAAGCCCGTGTTCCTTATAAACTACCCCAAGGCCATCAAGAGCTTCTATATGAAGCAGAACCCGGACGGCAAGACCGTGGCCGCCACCGACCTGCTGGTGCCCGGCGTGGGCGAGATCATCGGCGGCAGCGAGAGAGAGGCCGATTACGGTAAGCTCGTGGCCGCAATGAAAGAAAAGGGCATGACCATGGACGAATACCGCGATTATCTGGACCTGCGCAAGTTCGGCTCCTGCCCGCACGCGGGCTTCGGTCTCGGCTTTGAGCGCATCATCATGTACTGCACCGGCATGTCCAACATCCGCGACGTGATCTTCTACCCGAGAACGGTGGGGAATATAAGATAAAAGAGCGGAAACGGTTTTATAATTCGGAATTCGGAATGCGGAATTCGGAATTGTTATTTTCATCATTCATCATTCCACCAGCCACTGGCCACCGGTCACTAGCCACTAGCCACTAGCCACTGGCCACTGGCCACTAGCCAAAGGGGGTTTTCATATGAGTTCCAAACTTGTTTTTCCCGAAAAATACGAAAGCGCGCTTTCGCAGCGTGAGACGCAGCGCGCGATCAAGCTGACCAAAGACACCTTTCAGGTCAAGCTGGCCCAGGCACTAAATCTGGACCGCGTCACCGCGCCGGTGATCGTGACCCGCGCCTCGGGCATCAACGACGACCTGAACGGCGTGGAACGCAAGGTTCACTTCACGATGAAAGAGGTGGATGGCGTCGCCGAGGTGGTGCAGAGCCTCGCCAAATGGAAGCGCGTGGCGCTCCACCGTTACGGCTACGAGCCGGGCGAGGGCATCTACACCGATATGAACGCCATCCGCCGCGACGACGACTGCGACAACATGCACTCGCTGTTCGTTGACCAGTGGGACTGGGAAAAGGTGATTACCCGCGCCGACCGGAACGTGGATTTTCTGAAAGACACCGTGCAAAGAATTGTAAACGTGCTGGCCGACGCCAACGACGTGCTGCGCGCGGCCTACCCCGCCCTGAAAACCGAGATCTGCCGCGACGTGTTCTTCATCACCACGCAGGAGCTCGAGGATATGTATCCCGATTTCACCCCCAAAGAGCGCGAGAACGCCCTTGTGAAGCAGCATAAAACCGTGTTTCTGATGCAGATCGGCGGCGCGCTGAAGAGCGGCGTGAAGCACGACGGCCGCGCCCCGGACTACGACGACTGGAAGCTCAACGGCGATATCCTTTTGTGGAACGACGTGCTCGGCTGCGCCTACGAGCTCTCGAGCATGGGTATACGCGTGGACGAAACGAGCCTGCACGAGCAGCTCATCAAAACCGACGCGCTGAACCGCGAGGCGTTCCCCTACCATCAGGGCGTCCTCAACGGCACGCTGCCTCTCACCATCGGCGGCGGCATCGGGCAATCGCGCCTTTGCATGCTGCTGCTGGGAAAGGCCCACATCGGCGAGGTGCAGGTATCCGTCTGGCCGGATACGATGCGCGAGGAATGCGCGTCGCACGGGATCGTGCTGCTGTAAAACCGGCATCATAACCGGCTTCCGCGAGGAGGCCGGCGTTTTTTATGAGAAATGAGGAAATGCTTCAAACTACAGTTTAGCGCGCTGTTCAATTAACAATTAACAAAGAACAATTAACAATTTCGGAAAACGCTGCGCGTTTTGATTATATCCGTAGGGGGCGGCGTCTCGGTCTCGCCTGCCGGTTCGGTCAAGCGCTTCTGCCTTGCGGCAGAGGCCGTCTCGGCTGCCGCCTCGGTCGGTGCTTCTGCGGCACGCCGCAGAGATCGCCACCGGCGATCCGCACCCCCGGAGGCCCGCGCCGCCCCGCGAACCATAGAATTCAACATATGTTAATTACAAACAATATGTGTTGGTGTTTCGCTTTGTAATTAACAGTTTCAAATATTATACGCGGCGGGGCGTCGAGACGCCGCCCCCTACGGGAGGGTATCCCAAACCGCGCGCTAAATTCCAATTTAACTTATGAATCGGGTGACGGTGCTATGACTCAATAAGAGTGCCATACCGATATCTGAACGTCCCGCAATGCCTGCAGGCCGGAGGGGGTCCTGCCCGCCTCTTTTACGCTTTGCCCGGTCATGGCGTCCGCCTTTTCAACGCTGAGCGAGATCTCATGCGCTTCGGGTTGCCCGTCGGCGTTCTTCACGGTATAACGGAAGACGATCCCGTCCAGATTGCCGATGGTTGCCAGCAGCAGCACGCCGTCTTTGGTGAGCTCGATCAGCGCGGTTTCGGGGCTTACGTCGCCGCCGAACGGCTTTTCAAAGGTCAGCTCCCACACGTAGGGCTGCGCGGAGGTGGTCATTTCGTTTGTGAAGCTGCCGAAGGTCCTGCCGATATCAAGCGCGGCGGCGCTGGTCAGGTTCTGCGTGATATCGCCCATATACGGGTGCGCGGCGGCAAACGCCCTGCCCACGCGCTCCGAAATCACGACCCCGTTCTCCCACAGCGGCACGTCGTCCAGATATACGCTCCCGATCTTCTGCCCGCTGTCCCAATTTGCGGTGGTGGGGGCTGCGTTGCCTTTGCGGGCGTAGGTTTTATAGAACGTAAAGGTCAGGCGGCCGGTGGCTTCGTCGTATTTTACGTCGGAATCGGGGTACCAGAAAGCGGCTTCGTCCTTCAGCGTCAGCGTGAGATCCACCCGGCTCCCGTTTGTTACCTGCACCTCAGCCTCCACATCCGCGCGGCCTACGGGGAGCTTTGAGCTCTTCACGCGCCGCAGATAAAGCGCGCCGAACGCGCCGCTCACCAGCAGCACGGCGGCCAGCACGCAGCACAGCGCCGAGATCAGGTGCTTTTTTTTCACCTTTTTGAGAAAGGCGATCTCTTTTTCATCGTTTTTTACGGCAACAGGGGTCGGCGTCCGCATGCTTTCAAGGGCGGCGCGGCAGCCCTCGCAGGTTTCCATATGCCGGGCTACGGCAGCGTTCGTCTCGTTGCCGGTCAGTCCGTCCGCGTAGGAGGGAAGCAGGTCCCTCACAACGCCGCAGGTCAGATCATTTTTCATCGGTGATTGCCTCCTTCAGCTTTTCCTTGCCGCGATAAAAGGTGACGCGCGCCCAGTTTTCGGTTTTTCCGAAGATGTCGCCGATCTCTCTGAAGCTCAGCCCCGCAAACAGACGCAGATACAGCGTCTCGCGGTAGGGCTCCTGAAGCGCGTGCAGCCTGCGATAGAGCGCAGCCTTCGTTTCGCCCGAGATCGCTTCGCTCTCCGCCGACGGGGCGGTTTCGCGCAGGGCTTCTTCCGTCAGCTCGGCAGCGGGCGGATTCTTCCGCCGCCACGTTTTGAGGCAGTTCTTGGCGATGCCGCACAGCCAGGTGGAAACAGCCGATCTGCCGTCGAATCGGTTCACGCTCTTCACGGCCTGATAAAAGGTTTCCTGCGTCAGCTCTTCGGCGAGCTCCTCGTTGCCGGTGAGGGCGCAGAGGTAACGAAACACGTACCCCGCGTAGTCCCGGTAGATCCCGTCCATATCCTGCATCTGCGCCGCCTCCTTTCGCGGTTCTGCCCATTTGTGCAAAAAAAACGGAAAACGTTACAAAAGTTTTCCGGAAAATTTCATTTTGGCGCACTGTTCAATTAACAATTAACAAAGAACAATTAACAATTTCGGAAAACGCTTGCGCGTTTTGATTATATAAAAATCTTTACGAAAGAAGGAAAAGCCTGCTCATCCGATGAGTATAATCGGGTAAGGGCGGAGCCCTTTCATCAATTGTTAATTCTTAATTTTTAATTATTCATTTCATATGGAACCAACCAAACCGGCAGGGAAAGCAACCCTGCCTTTTTGTTTTTTTACTAAAAGGCATCCCATGTTGCACAAAAACGGCAAAAAAACTTGTAACAAACTCACTAATTGAAAAATCAGCGCAATAATTATATAATATATATTTGTAAATCAAAAATCTTTCAGGAGGTTTTTTATGAAAGTGAACCGCATTTTCAAAAAAGCGCTTTTGTTCGCGCTTTCGCTGGTGCTTCTGCTGAGCGCCGTTTCGTTTGCAACGGGTCTGTTCGGCGTGCAGGCGCTGGCTGCGACGAGCGAGAGCAACCCTCTCACCTTTGTGGTGCCTGAGGCGATTTATCTGTATCCCGATGGTCTCTCGTGGAAGCAGGCCGTTTCCACGCCGTTCCAGTATTATATCAATAATAATTCCAACGGAACGGTCACGAAAGATACAAAGGATACCACCGGTAAGATCTATTACTCGCTCTCCGGCGCGGGGAACGCCACGATCAGCTATCAGTTCCTGAACACGTCGCTCTCCTCTATGAGCGGCGGCTCGGTGACCCTGAGCTCCTCTACGATTTCCAACGGCGGATCCGTGAATATCACGGCGGGTACCTCGCCGAGTCTGGCGACGAACGTTTCCGGCTGCTATATCCGCTGGACGCTCAGCTATACCGATCCCAAGGACGGTGCGTCCGAAAAGGCCTACGCCTATACCTACGTGTATAAGCCCTATACAGTGCCGGTGGGCGGATTCAACCGGGTTGAGAATACCGACGGTACCAGTCATTACGCGCAATCTATGAGCTGGCTCGTGGGTATGCAGGGCTACCAAACGAGAGAAAGCTTCCACGATGACGGCGGTTATTATCCAAAATATAAAACTGACCGCGGCCTTGCCCCCTTCGCCAGTGAAAATAACGTTGCTTATATCGGCGGAACGCGGATTACTTCGGCTACGGTGCCGTCCATCTCTCCCAACATCTCAAACGATAACGAGACGTTTATGAGCGGCGCGGCACGTTGGTATACCCTGTTTACCGGTACAGGTACCGATACCGTACATTTTCAGGTCACCGATTTTAATAACAAGGGCCCGACGGGTTGGGGATCCACGTCGTCCAACGATAACACGTATAACGTAAAAACCTTCGACTACTGGTATAAGAATCAAGACGCTTATAACGTTCTTTCCGTTCTGCACTCCGCCGCGCAGGGCGTGCTTACCGTGGATACCTCCCGATATACGGACCTGCAGTATATCCCGAACCTCTCCATCGGCCTGATGGCGACGGACGATGAGCACAGCGAATGGGATTTCTGGTACGTTTCGGACTATTCCGGCGGCAGCTCCACCTATATCACCACCGGCTCTTACGACGGCTCCGACGCCCGCGGCAATTTCTACGGCGCAAGGAACTATATCATCGCCGGGCAGGGCACCAACGGCGCGACCGACAGCCACGACTACGCGGATGAAGGCGTGAAATACGCCGGCCCGTGGCCCAGAACGCTGCAGGCGACCAGCGGCAGCTATACCTACGTGATGCACGGCTTCTTCGGCACCGAGGAGGATTCCACCGGCACCAACGACTGGGCGTTCAACCACTGCTTTATCGACCTGGTGACCACGCACTACAACAAGGCCAACCTCCGCACCGCCGTGCAGAACGCCATCAAGCATTTCCCCTTGCTGAACGTGAACGGCATCAGCGGCAGCAGCATCACCAGCCGTACACTCTCCTCCAACAGCAAGTGGAGCACGTTTGCTACGGCGTTTACCAACGCTTATAAGGCGCTCACGCAGGTGGACGGCACCATCACCGATCCCGATACGCTGGCCGCCAACCTGAACAACGCCCTTACCGCCGTGTTGGTGGAGGACGCGCCCGCGCTTTCGCTGAACACCGAAGTGAACCCCAACATCACCATTTCTCACGATGCGAAGTATTATACCTTTACGCCCAGCGAGAGCGGTAATTACGTTTTCTTCTCTTACAGCACAGCGTCTGTGGACTCCCGCATCTGGGTTTATGAAAAGAACACGTCCAATGCAAATCTGCTCGGAGAACAAAAAGGTTATAACGACGATTACGGCCACCTGACCAACGGCAGCAAAATCAAAGACCTGCTCGGCAGTTATAATAACCAGTCGTATACCGGCGCTGTTTCTTTGACGGCGGGCACCACTTACGTGGTAAAAACCAACCGCTATTTCAGCGACGTCGAGATTCAGGGCTTTGCCGATTCCTCCTCTTATACCGGCACCTGGCCGCTGAAGGTGTGCAAGGCTGTGAATATCACCTTCAACGCTACCGGCGGCAGCTCCACGTTTACCGTGGCGATGCCCGTTGGGCATACCATGAAGATGAACAAGAGCGGCATCACCCGCACGGACCATACGCTGATCGCGTGGTCCACCTCGGGCAGCCAGATGCAGGCGAAGCACTGTATGGCGAGCGAGACGAAAACGATCCCGTCCTCCGCAACCTCCTATTACGCTCTGTGGAACCCGACGTCTCCCACGGTGGTTTCCGTGGATAACGATTATACCGTTTCCATTGACGCGGATTATCAGGTGCAATATTTCTCCTTCACTCCCTCCGAAACGCGCAGATACTATATCCATTCCACCAATTCCTCCAACGAACCCGATCCCTATGCGGTGCTCTCCAAGGCGAGCGATTGGGCGTCCGGCGCAACGTATATTACTTATAATGACGACGGCGACGGCAACCGGCAGTTTGCCATTACCGATACGGAGCTTACCGCGGGAACCACCTACCTGATCGGCGCAAAGCTGTACAACAACGGAACAGGCAGCTATCCGTTCCGCATTGAACGGATGTATAAGATCACGTTCAACGATAACGGCGGCTCCGGCGGCCCCGGGGCGCAGTATAAGTATTATAACGCTACCTACACGTTCTCCTCCGCCGCCCCCTCCCGCAACGGCTACACCTTTAAGGGCTGGAGCACCAGCAGCACCGCCACGAGCGCGACCTACGTAGAAGGCTCCACGTATACGACCAACGCGGACCTTACCGTTTACGCCGTATGGGAAGCGAACAAGTATAACCTCACGCTGAACAAGAACGGCGGCTCCGGCGGCACGGACAGCGTTACGGCCACCTTTGACGCGGCGATGCCCGCGCTTGCTTCCGTTCCCACGAAATCCGGTTATACGTTCGCCGGGTATTACGATACCTCCGCTGCCACCGGCGGCACCAAATATTATAACGCAAACAGATCCTCCGCGCATACCTGGGATAAATATGCGAACACCACCGAATCCAATACGCTGTACGCGCGCTGGGATCCCAACGTGACGCTCAGCACCGGCACGGGCTATACCGTTTCGCAGCAGCCCGCCTCCAGCGTCGCCTATAACGGCAGTACCACGTTCAAGATCACGCTCACGGACGCTTACTCCAACAGCGGCGTGCCCACCGCCACAGCCACCGGCGGCGCAACGGTAACCTCCAGCAAGAGCGGCAACGTTATCACCTACACCGTAAGCGGCATCACCGCCACCGCGAATATCACCGTCGGCAACGCAACCATCAACAGCTACGCCGTCACGTTCAATAAGAACGGCACGGGCTACACCAACACCGCGCCCGCCGCTACCGTGAACCACGGCGGCAGCGTCAGTTTTACGGTGACGCTCTCCACGGGCTACACCAACAGCCCGAATCCGACCGTGACGGCCACCAACGGCACGGTAAGCGCTACCAAGAGCGGCAACACCATCACGTATACGGTATCGGGCATCACCGCCGCCACCACAATCAACGTAGGCGCGGCCACCATCAATAAATACACAGTAACCTTCAAGGCGGAAAACGGCACGGTTCTCAAAACCGAAGAAGTAAACCACGGCGCATCCGCCACCCCGCCCGCCGCGCAGACGAAGGCCCCGGACGATACCAACCACTATACCTTCAACGGCTGGAGCGGCTATACCAATATTACCGAAAACAAGACCATTACCGCGAGCTTTACCGCCGTTGCGCATACGTTCAAGTTTGTATCGCACGACGTGCTTCCCACCTGCACAGAGCCCGGTTCGGATACCTACAAGTGCGATGGCTGTGTTAAGACGAAGACTGTGACAGTTGACGCCCTCGGCCATGCGATGACGTTCAATGCCGCCGTCGCCGGTACGGACTGTCAGCACAACGGCACCGTGGCGTATTACCACTGCTCCCGCTGCGAAAAGGACTTCGAGGAGGAAGCCGGAATCACCGAGCTTACCTCGCTTGACGACAACACGCCCGGCGAGCACGACTACACCGCCGCTACCGTTAAGGATGAAGCTCTGAAGAGTGAAGCCACCTGCACCTCCGCAGCAGTATACTACTATTCCTGCTCCGTGTGCGGCGCTGTGGAATCCGATGATTCTCATACCTTCACGGACGGCGATCCGATCGCGCACGACTACACCGCCGCTGTCGTGAAGGACGCGGCTCTGAAGAGCGAAGCCACCTGCACCTCCGCAGCCGTGTACTATTACTCCTGCTCCGTCTGCGGCGCTGTTGAGAGCAACGACGAACATACCTTCACGGACGGCGACCCGATCGAGCACGACTACACCGCCGCTGTCGTGAAGG
>JAFRSZ010000256.1 GCA_017439205.1 Clostridia bacterium | reverse complement strand
TGTTGATATATAAAGGAATTCCGGCATTTATAAACGGGAACAAAAACGGGAACAGACGGGAACAAACGGGAACACCCGGAATAAACCGGGGTGGCATGAGACGCGGATGAGTTCAAATTACAGTTTATCGCGCGGTTCAATTAACAATTAACAAAGAACAATTAACAATTTCGGAAAACGCTGCGCGTTTTGATTATATAAAAAACTTTATAAAAGAAGGAAAAACCTGCTTATCCGATGAGTATAATCGGGTAAGGGCGGAGCCCTTCATCAATTGTTAATTGTTAATTTTTAATTATTCATTTCATTGGAATTTGTCACATCGAGCGACAAATTCCAATTTACTTGTTTCTCTTCCTCCACTTTTCCGCGATCTCCGCCGCGATCTCCGCAAGTTTGAACCGGATCCGGTAGCCCTCGGATGGCCGCAGCACCGTCATTTCGTCTTCGCTGAAAACCGCGGCTGCCGTGCCTTCCGCGGCGGGCAGGCACAGGGGCGGGAACACCACGCACCACCAGTTTTGCCCCTCGCCGCTGCCCAGTACGATCTTCAGCGCGGCGTATCTTCCGGCGGGCAGGGTCAGGTCCCCGTAGGCGCGCGTGTCGAAATATTCATACGTCAGTTGCGCCGTCGCGCGGTAGGGGACCCCCTCGGCTTCCAGCACGCTGTTTGCCGTTTGTGTCAGAAGCGCGAGATTCGATCCGATCTGTGTTTTCGCGTTGTCCGCGTCGGATGCGTCGCCGAAGAGCGCCGATGCGTTTTCAAGGACCGCGTCCCGCACCTTCAGCTTTATGCGCTGGTCGGCCTCGTCGTCGGAATCGGCGAGCACGTGCAGGCGCACCACGTCATCCCGTACCTGCCTGCTTGCGGCGAAATACCCGGTGAACGGCAGCAATGTCAGCGCCGCGGCGAGCAGCGCCGCGCAGATCCCGAAGATCTTTTTGTCCGATGTATATTTCAGCATAATAAAAAACGTCCTTTCTTTTCCGTCTGCGGAAAGTATGGACGTTTTTCCCGATTTTATACAGCGCTCGGAGCGGCTGTGTTTATAAAACTCCGAACTCCGAACTCACTCCACGCCCGCACCTGCGGTCTCGCACAAACACACGAACGGAAGCTCGTTTTCCAGCGCGGCCTTCGCTTTTTTCGCGTCTTCAAGGGTGTCGAACAGGCCGAAGCATGCCGATCCGCTGCCGGAAAGAGAGGCGTAAGATGCGCCGTATTTTCGCATAGCACGATTCGTGCGGTCGGTTTCAGGCAGGTTCGTGAGCTGCTCAAATACGTTGCAGGCTGCGTCCAGAGCGCGGTGGGGCTGCCCCGCGGCAAGGTGGTAGAGAACGCTGTCGTTGTCCGGATGGCGCAGCGGCGCGCCGCTGTCGAATTTTTTGAACGCTTCAGCGGTGGAAACGCCTCGTTCGGGCTTCGCGATCACCGCAAAACAGTGAAACGGCGGTAATTCGGCCGTTATTTCGCCTATATTGAGGCAAAGCCGCAATCCGCCTTGCAGTGCGAAGGGAACGTCCGCGCCGATTTTAAGGGCAATTTTGCGTAAAATACGGCTATCCAGCGGAAAACCGTTCAATTCGTTCAGCGCGTGCAGAACAGCCGCGGCATCCGCGCTGCCGCCTGCGAGCCCGGCCTGCGAGGGGATATTCTTTTCGATTTCGATCTGTGCGCGGGGTTCCAGCGCGGTTTCCGCAAAGAAAAGACGCGCCGCTTTTACCGCCGTGTTGCTCTCGTCCGCGGGTACGCCGGGCGCGCCGCAGGCAAGCGTTATGCCCGCATGATCGTCAGATACGGTCACAAGGTCGTGCAGCGAAACGCTCTGCATCACGGTGTGTATCGCGTGGTAGCCGTTGGGCAGCACGCCGGTCAGATCGAGCGATAAATTGATCTTCGCGTTTGCTTTTTTTGTAATTTCCATTGCGATCACCGTAAACAGTGTAGCATATTTTCCGATTTTTGCATATACTGTTTGCAAAATATTTTTTTTTCGTGTACAATAAATACTGGAGGGATCGGTATGAGCTATCTGATGGATCTGCACGTTTACACAAGCAATTCTCCCGACACGCGCGATAAGATCAGTTTTATGTGCGAAACGGCGGTGGAAAAGAACCTGCGCGCGGTGGCGTTTACGGACGTGATCTGCCCGTGGGAAGAAAACGCCTTCGACCTGAAACGGCGCGTATTGCACTGCTATTTCGACGTGTGCAAGGTGAAGCGGCTTTTCTGCGATTCCCTCTCCGTATTCGCAGGCATCGAGCTGCGCGAACCGTTTCTCGCGCCGGACGCCGTGTCGAAAATACTGGCTTCGCAGCGCTATGATATCGTGCTGGCGAGCGTGACCCGTTTCAGTGAGGGGGAAGCCTTCAACCTGTCGCCGGATATGCCGCAGGAGGCATTCAACGCTTTTGCGCACCGGTATTGCGGCGCGCTGCTGCAGACCGTTGAGACCGTGGATTTCGACGTTCTTTCGCGTATCCTTGCGCCGCTCAGAGAGACCTGCGCGGATTACGCCCTGTTTGAAAGCGGCATGCAGCAGGTGTTGGCAAAGCTGGCGGAGCGCAAAATGGCGTTCGAGATCGATACGCGTGATATCCTGGGCAGCGAGCGCATCCGGGATCTGTACCTGCGGCTGGCTTCGTTCTTTTTGCAGGCAGGCGGAGAGCATATCACGTTCGGCAGCGAGAGCACGAGCCACGACGAGCTGGGCAGCGGCGTTGAGATCGCCATGCAGGCGATGAAAAGGATCGGTTTCAAGACGTATTCGTTCTATGAAGGGCGCACTCCCTATACGGTGCAATTGTAAAGGAAAACACTTGCGTATGGGGGCGTTTCAACTTGAATCAACAAAAAAAACACCTCTATTGTTTAAAACTCAGTTGAAAATGTTTAAAAGTCGCATATTTTCAAACTTTTCACAAAAAGTGATGTAAAGAAAAAATCTTAACACTGTTCAAAAACACCGGGTTTTCAACAATGCTGTTTTTCTTGCCTGCGACCGTCAATTATGATCTTTTCGCTTTGATTCCTGTTCCCGGTTTTCTGAAAAACAAACGAAAAACGACCCTGCCGATCAGGCAGGGCCGTCATATTTTTGGCGTTTCAGCTCTTATTTGCGGTTGTTTCTGCCGCCGCCTCTGCGGTCGCGGTCGTTGTCGCGGCGGGGCTTTCTGGGCCTTTCGTCGTCAACGTCGTTTTCGGGCTTCAGGCCTTCAACCGTGATCAGCGCGTTTCTGCGGGAGAGGTTCAGGCGGCCCTGATCGTCCACGGGAAGCACTTCAACGATGATCTCGTCGCCCACGTTCACCACGTCCTCGACCTTCTCGGTGCGCTTCACGTCCAGATGGCTGATGTGCACCAGTCCTTCTTTGCCGGGAGCGATCTCAACGAACGCGCCGAAGCTCATCAGGCGGGTAACAACGCCCTTGTAGATGGCGCCCACTTCGGGATCGTTGGCGATGGTCTCAACGATGTTGAGCGCCTTTTTGCAGGCTTCGAGATCGGTGGATGCGATGAATACGCTGCCGTCGTCGTCGATATCGATCTTCACGTTGCATTCGGCCTGGATCTTCTGGATCACCTTGCCCTGCTTGCCGATCACATCGCCGATCTTTTCGGGATCGATGTGCGTGGTGAGCATCTTGGGCGCGTATTTCGAGAGTTCCGCTCTGGGCTCTGCGATGCAGGGAAGCATCACTTCGTCAAGGATCTTGCAGCGGGCCTTGTAGGTTTTTTCAAAGGCTTCCTTCACGATCTCGGGGGTAAGGCCGTGCACCTTGGTATCCATCTGAATGGCGGTGATGCCCTTCTTGGTGCCGCCCACCTTGAAGTCCATATCGCCGAAGAAATCTTCAAGGCCCTGAATGTCCACCATCGTGATGAAACGGTCGCCTTCGGTCACGAGGCCGCAGGAGATGCCCGCCACGGGAGCCTTGATCGGCACGCCGGCAGCCATCAGCGAAAGGGTGGAGCCGCAGATGGAGGCCTGTGAGGTGGAACCGTTGGATGAGAGCACTTCGCTCACAAGGCGGATGGTATAGGGGAATTCCTCAACGCTGGGGATCACGGGCAGCAGCGCGC
>JAFRSZ010000255.1 GCA_017439205.1 Clostridia bacterium | reverse complement strand
TTACCGTTTATCGCTGCAGCGATAAACTGTAATTTGATGTTCGCATGCGCGAACGGGAGGGTGCGCCATACGGCGCGGGAGATTGCTCGCTCCGCTCACGGGAGGGTGTTCGCTGCGCTCACGGGAGGGAGATTGCTTCGCAATCGGGGAAAGTTGATTTTCTGAAAATGGTTATATAAAAGGGGAAACCAGTTCCTGATAAAATGAACTGTTCCCGCGCCGCAAGGCGCATCTCCCGTGCCGCAGGCACATCGAAAAAAAACAGTTTACACTTTTCCCTTTTCATAGTATAATATATTAGTTACACATTGAAAGGTCTGATCTGTTTATGGAGATCTATCTGGATCACTCCGCCACCACACCGCTGTGCCCCGAGGCGCTGCGGGCGATGGAGGGCGTGCTCACCGAAAACTACGGCAATCCCAGCGCGGTCCACGCGAAGGGGGCGCAGGCGCGGGATGCGATCACCGACGCGCGCAGGGCCGTGGCTTCCGCGTTGGGCGTGGCCCCGGCGGAGATATACTTTTCCCATTCCGGCACGCTTGCCAACAACACGGCGGTGTTCGGCGCGGCGTCGGCCCGCAAAAAACGCGGCGGGCGCATCGTCACCACGGCGCTCGAGCACCCGAGCGTAGCGCGGTGTATGGACGCGCTTGAGGCGCAGGGCTTCGAAGTTGTGCGCTTAACGCCCGCTCCGGAGGGCGGCTTCTCCCCGGAGGCGCTGATGAACGCAGTCAACGACAGGACCGTGCTGGTGAGCGCGATGCTGGTGAACAACGAAACCGGCGCCGTGAACCCGGTGGAATACATCGCCCCCGCGGTGCGGCGGGCAAACGCCCCGGCGCTGATCCATATCGACGCCATCCAGGGCTTCGGCAAGCTGCCGTTCCGCCCGGCGCGCATCGGCGCGGACCTGGTGACCGTGAGCGCCCACAAGGTACACGGGCCCAAGGGCGTGGGAGCGCTGTACGTGCGCAAGGGCGTGCATCTGAACAATTACGTGTACGGCGGCGGGCAGGAGAGCGGCCTGTTTTCCGGCACCGAAAACGTGGCGGGCATCGCGGGCTTCGGCGCGGCGGTAAGAGCCCTGCCGGACGCGAAAGCCCAGCTGGCCGTGATGCTCAGGCGCCGTCAGTTTTTGCTTGAAAAGCTTTCGGCTTATCCCCAGATCGCCGTCAACTCCCCGGCGGGCGGCCTGCCGTATATCGTGAACTTCTCTGTTCCCGGCATTCCCTCTCAGGTGCTCATCAATTTTCTCTCTTCCCGCGGCATCTACGTTTCCGCAGGGTCGGCGTGCAAAAAAGGGCACCGCAGCGAGGTGCTCACCGCCATGGGTCTGCCGCCGGAGCGCATCGATTCCGCCATCCGCGTGAGCATGAGCCGATATACGACCGAAGAAGAGCTTTCAGCGTTCGCCGAAGCGGTCGGCGAAGCGGTGAGGTCGGTCAGAACAAAGCTATGATCTGTTCAAATTGGAATTTGTCGCTCGGTTCAGGATATCATCCCGTAGGGGGCGGCGTCTCGACGCCCCGCCGCGTATAATATTTGAAACTGTTAATTACAAAGCGAAACACCAACACATATTGTTTGTAATTAACATATGTTGAATTCTATGGTTCGCGGGGCGGCGCGGGCCTCCGGTGGAGGCCTCTGCCGCAAGGCAGAAGCGCTTGACCGAACCGGCAGGCGAGACCGAGACGCCGCCCCCTACGGATATAATCAAAACGCGCA
>JAFRSZ010000254.1 GCA_017439205.1 Clostridia bacterium | reverse complement strand
GTGCCGCTGCCCCGGCAGCTTGAGCTGTACCGTGAGGCGTACGATAACTTCTATACGTTTGACGGCGCGCCGGGCGTGACCGGCTGCGGCAACTGCGTGCTGCAGGTGCTCGACAGCGCCGGGAAGAAAAATATACTGAATCTCTGGTTCGCGGACAGCCTTAACCGCTGGGCGGACGAGCGCGTATCGTATTACGACTGGATGAAGCCCGACCAGATCGAATGGTATAAGAAAACCGAGGCTGAGATCCGCGCCGCCAACGGCGGGAAGACCGTGCCTGCGGTGTGGTTCATGCATATTCCGGTGCCGGAGGAGCGGCTGCTCACGCGGCCGGCGCGGCTTGTGGATTATCCGTTTTCGGTGCAGGGCTTCGGCAGCCGGAAGGGGAAACGCTTTGTAAAACGAAAGGACGTGCAGGGGTATCTCGGCGAGGACCCCGCCTGCGCCGAAGTAAACAGCGGCATTTTCGACGCGTGGAAGGAACGCGGCGACGTGATGGCCGCGGTGTTCGGCCACGACCATATGAACGAATTCGCCGGGGAAGTGGACGGTATTCTGTTATGTCAGTGCAAGACCGGCGGCTTCCATGTGTATACGGACGGCTGCAGCGCAGGGGTGCGGATCTTTACGTTCCGCGAAGAGAACGTGCGCGCCTTTGAAACGCATATGACGCATTTTAAGGAGCTGGGCCTCAGAAGCCTGAGCCTCGGTTTCGTGCAGCGGCATTTCCACGACCGGCAGATCATCAATCTGCACGCTGCGGGTATCGCCGCGGCAGGGCTGGCGGCGGTTTGCGGCGGCGCTTGGGGACTGCGAAAAATGAAACGGTAAACTGCAATCTACTGTTTTTCCTGTTCCTTGTAAAACGCTTCCAGCTTTTCTCTCATCCCGTCGTAGATCTCGTGCGGGATGGCGGGGTTGCCCTTGGAGTAGCTGGGGATGAGCTGATCGCCGGCGACGGCGGGATCGGTACAGCGGGTATCGCTGCGCCAGCGGTCCCGCTCTTCTTTTTTGCGCAGATCCGGGATCGTCTGAGGTCTGCCGCCGTCCAGCACCGAGAAATAGGCGAACATTCCGGGAAGGAACATATCCAGCGCCTCGTAAACGCCGATCACGTCCGCCTGCCGGTTGCCCTTGACCGCCTCGCATACATTATATAATAAGTAATAGTCGCCGCCGCCGTGGTCGAAGCCCTCGGCAAGCTCGGTCAGACCGTCCGAGAGGTTCGTGTCGGTCCAGAGACCGTCGTCGCTGCCCTCAACGCGGTCACCCTGCATCAGCATCGTCTGCACGCCCTCGGGCCCGGCGATATTACGCGCGCTCTCCAATACGCCCATATCCCCCTGTACGGAGTACCACAGCGAGTATTTCACGCTGCCCACGCCGTGCAGGCTTTTTAAGATCGCGCCGTTTTCAAGCGTGACCATCTCCACGCCGAAGGGGCCCGCCTTTGCGCCCATGCGGTACATCTTTTTGTTGAAGGGCGCTTCAAAGCCGGTCACAGAAACGGGACGGAGCCCTGAAATATGGATCAGCGGCCCCAGCGAGTGGGTGCAGTAATAAAACGCGCTCATGTTGTTGCGCCAGTGCGCTTCGTCGGAGTGGCAATGGCGGTACCAGTCGTTCTCGCAGTTGTGCAGATATTCGCCCTCGCCGTACTGGAACGCGCCCATGCGGCCCTCTTTGAAGAGCCTGCGCATCTTTTTCGGCGCGGGCATATAGCAGCAGTTTTCGCCGTACATATAGAGCTTGCCGGTGCGTTCCACGGTTTCAACAAGCTCGACCGCCTCTTTCATATTCTGCACGGGCAGCAGCTCGGACAGCACGTTTTTGCCGGCGTTCATCGCCTTGATCGCGAAGGGCGCGTGCCGGTTCGCGTAGTTTGCCAGCACTACAACGTCCATATCCTCTTTTAAGAAAGCGTCGAAATCGGAATAATACGAAACCCCTTCGCCGAAATTCTTTTTCGCGTCGGCAAGGCAACGGGGATCGGAGTCGCACACGGCGGTAAGCACGGCGTTGTCGCTGATGCCGCAGTAACGCATAACGCTCTGCCCGCGGCCCGCGCCGAGCACGCCGAAGCGCACCTTCGCGTCTGTGCGGTCATTATATAATGTTTTATAGGGCGTGCCGTCGTCGTAGAGCATGTCGAGTGTGGGGATGCCGTATTTTTGCATGAACGCCTCCCAGCGGCTCTGCATGCGGTAATCGTATTCCACCGGCTGAAAGCCCGCCTTCAGGTAGCTGCGCACGGCGGCGGGCCGTCCCTCGCCGGTGGTAAGGGAGATGAAGCGCACGTTGCGCTCCAACAGGGTTTTGATCACGATCTGGCTCAGATATTTGGCGAGGCCCCTGCCGCGCCAGTCTTCGCGGATGCCCACCTGATGCATATCGCCGATATTCTCTTCGGGATACACGAACGCGGTGGCGGTGCCGATGTGCTCGCCGCCATAATCGAGGAAGAGGATATCGTTCGCCGGGTCGATCACCCTGAAGTTGATGATCTCGTCAAAAAACATCTGCTCGTCTGTACGGTCGCCGATCAGGTTACCGTTGCGAAGGCAGTCGCACCATTTGTGCAGATCGGTTTCGGGATCGTAATGAGAATACGAAAAGCCCTCCGGCAGCGGTTCCCATTTGAGGGGCGTGGAGGGGAGATAATACATTTTGAGCTGTGCCATGGCGCGCCTCCGAAAAGAATGATTTTCAAGTATATGGTAGCATACGCAGGGGGGAGTGTCAAGAACGGCAAATTGGGATTTGTCGGGCTATGCCCGACAGCGATATGAATTCCTTGCGGAATTCGCGATATATCCCTTCGGGATGCGATATGCTTTTGCATCCTCGCCAAAGGCGAGATATGCAAAAAAGCGCGATATGTCCCTTCGGGACGAG
>JAFRSZ010000253.1 GCA_017439205.1 Clostridia bacterium | reverse complement strand
CTCGTCCCGAAGGGACATATCGCGCTTTTTTGCATATCTCGCCTTTGGCGAGGATGCAAAAGCATATCGCATCCCGAAGGGATATATCGCGAATTCCGCAAGGAATTCATATCGCTGTCGGGCATAGCCCGACAAATCCCATTTTTCGTGCCAACCTCCCTGTTGTATTTTCTACTGTTTTGTGCTAAAATCGAAGTCGAAAACCGGCGAAAGGGGTCAAGTGAAATGCAGAAAGCGCTGTTCCATAACGATTTTACCGATATCTATGTGAGTACGGCCGCCGGCGGGCAGCCGGTGTTCTGTTACCGCACCGGCATGACGGTATACGAAGAGACGTTCGATAAGGGCAGGCTGGTTTCCGCCGGGTGGAACACCGCCGGTACGCCTTTGGACGTGCTTGAGGGTATGCCCTGCCGCCTGGATTACGACCGCTTCACGCGGCCGTGGGTGTTCGACGTGGAGGTCAACGGCGAGTGCGTCGCCTACGACTGGGATTACGCGGGTTTCGCAAAGCAGGAGGAAACCGTGCCCGCGAACGGGGCGAAGCTGCTGCACGGCGTGGTCACGCTGAAAAACCGGCGGTACCCGTTGACCGCCTATGTGCATACGGTGCTCTCGGGCAGCGCGGTGTTCACCCGCTGCGTCACGTTCGCCAACCACTCCGACGCGCCGATGAAGCTCGGCGGTATCGTGCCGATGGGCGGCGGGCTCGAGATCTTTTACGACTGGGTCAATTTCGTTCACGGCGAGGGGGAGAAGGAAAAGCTCTACTCCCTCGGCTATATGGAGAACAGCCACGCCTGCGCCGAGGGGCTGTTCCGCTGGCACGACCTTTCTTCGGGCGGGACCTCCTTCAGCGGCAGGTTCGGCGCCGACCGCCACCGCTACCCGATGTTCATGCTGAAAAACGCGCCGCTGGGCCGCATCTGGTTCGCGCAGCTTGCGTTCTCGGGCGGGTACGAGTTCCGCTTCGATCTGGACGCGGATCTTTCCCCCAATGGCATTTCGGAGGGCTCGGGCGCCGCGGCGAAGCTGAGCTTTCAGATGGCGCTGGACGCTCCCGCGCCCCAGCTTGTGCTGGCGCCGGGCGAACGGTTCACCACGCCCGAGGTATACATCGGCTGCGTGCAGGGCGATCTGGACGACGCGGTGAACATGATGCACACGCACACCCGCCGTGCCGTGTTCACCCATAACGAACCGAAAGAAAACGTCGCCACAGTGGGCGCGGGCATCGGCCCGGAGCGCGCGATGACGAACGAAGCGATCTTTCATACCATAGATACCGCCGCCGCGGTGGGCGCGGAGAGCTGCATCGTTGACGCGGGCTGGTACTGCCCGGCCGGGGAAGAGGGGAGCGCGTGGTGGAGCCGCGTGGGCGACTGGACGCCCGATCCCGGCAAACACGCGGACCTCTTTTCTGCCGTGCGCCGCCGCTGCCTCGAAAACGGGCTGAAGTTCGGCCTGTGGATGGAGTGCGAGCGCATGGGCAGGGATACCCCCGTTGCGAAGGCGCATCCCGACTGGTACCAGACCCGCCGCCTGCGGGGCGCGGATACCACCGTGATCGATATGGCCAATCCCGAGGCCGCCGCGTGGGTCGAAAGTGAGATCTGCCGCGTGATCGACACCTACGGCGTGGAGCTGTTCCGGCTGGATTACAACGTGGACTACACCGCCTATAACTGCATGACCGACCGCGGCGGCGTTGCCGAGAGCAGCTTTCTGCGGTACTGCAACGCCGTTTACGCGATGTTCGCCCGCCTGCGCGAGAAATACCCCCACGTGATCTTTGAAAACTGCGCCGGGGGCGGCGGACGGTGCGACCTCGGTATGGCGCGGCACTTCAACCACACCTGGGTAACGGATTACCAGATCGCGCCCCGCAGCTTTGCCGTTACCAACGGTATCAGCATGGTGCTGCCGCCGGAGCGCATCGACCGGCTCGTTTCGGGCATGAACGGGCACCTGCGCGCCTCCCTTGATTTCGCGGTGCGCGCCGCCCTGTTCGGCAAGCCCACCACCAATACCTATAACCCCAACGGCAGCGCGATGAACCCGCAGGAGCTGGCGTTCGTGAAGCGCAGCTTTACCCTGTATAAAGAATTTATCCGCCCGTATTTAACGGACGGATACGTCTTCCATCATACGCCGGAGTTGTACGAGATCCACCCCAAGGGCAGGGGGATCATCGAACGCGCCTCCAAAGACGGCACAAAGGGGATCGTAGGCATTTTCAACCTCGCGGACGTTTCGGACGCGGACGATACGGTCACCGTATATCCCCGCGGGCTGGACGTCGGCAAAACGTATGAAGTTACGTTCGACAACACCGAAACAAAATGCGCCGTTTCCGGCTTTGCGCTGGTAAACGAGGGGCTGCGGGTGCGTCTGCCCGCCTCCCTGACCAGCGAACTGATCGTATATAAAGCGGTATGATCATTCCACCGGCATTTCCGCCGCGGTGAACACGCCGCCGTATCTGGCGGGGCAGCGGTTGTAATATGCCCAGAAGCGGTCGCCGTAGTCGTAATGCCACCATTCGCCCGGCAGGTTCGTGAAGCCCGCGCCGGTCATCACGCCGTAGAGCAGACGGCGGTTTTCCTGTACCGTGGGGTTATGCTCGGTTTCAAAATAATCGGTGCGCGCGGCATCCGAAAAATCGTCGAACGCGGTGCCCATATCGAGCGGAACGCCGTTTTCGTCGGTCAGGGTCACGTCCACCGCGCCGCCGGTGGTGTGCACGGGCGGGTGCAGCGGGTTTTTCTCGGGCGGCGAAACGTACGCCGCAACGGCCTGAAGCCGCTCTTTGGGCGAGGCGTTCTGCAGCCCCAGCCGTTCCACGATCTGCTCCGCGTACAGGTTATACAGCTCCTGCTGCAGCGCGAGGGGCCGCCACGCATCCAGTACGCAGATGCGCATGCCCGCCGGCAGCGCGCTCTGGGCGGAGAGCAGCATGCGGTAAACGCTTTCACGCACGAAACAGCGGTACGGCGCGTTTTCGAGCCCCATCTGGGGGTATTGCAGCGAAACGTCGAATTCGCTGCAGTTGTTGAGCATCACGAATTTTTCGTTCACGGTCGTGATCAGCGGATGCGGCCGCGGCGGGGCGGCGGAGGGGATCGGCAGCATCATGGCGGTTCTCCTTTTGTTTTCGGTATACCGAAGATATACTCTTATTATACATGATGATTTTATGAAAAACAAGCGGAAAGGCGCGGTTTTTACAAAATCGTAACCGATTGACTTTTTTCGCGGTTCGGCTATAATATGTATTCGGATAAAAAAGGACGGTAATGACCGATGGCAGTGAAAAGGAAGAGACTTGTGTTCAACGCTCCGTTTGTTCTGGGCTTTGCTTTCGTATGTGTGGCGGTGCTGCTGATCGGCATCCTCACCGGCGGCAGGAGCAACGAGCTGCTGTTTCTGGTGTACCGTGCGCCGCTGGACGAGCCGCTCACATATATACGCTTCTTTACCCACGTGCTGGGGCATGCGAACTGGGGGCACCTGTTCAACAACATGTGCTATTTTCTGCTGCTCGGCCCGATGCTGGAGGAGCGCTACGGCGCGAAGAAGCTGCTTCTGCTCGTGGCGCTCACCGCGCTGATCTCGGGGCTTGTGAATTTTATCGCATTCCCCACTACGGCGCTCTGCGGCGCAAGCGGCGTGGTGTTCGCGTTCATATTGCTCACCTCGTTCACCAGCTTCAGGAGCGGGGGAATCCCGATCACCGTGATCATCGTGGCGATCCTGTATCTCGGCCAGCAGATCTACGAGGGGATCTTCGTTTCCGACGACGTTTCGCAGCTCTCGCATATCATCGGCGGCCTTGTGGGCGCCGCCGCGGGGTACGTATGGAACAGGAGATAAATTGGAATTTGTCGGGCTATGCCCGACAGCGATATGAATTCCTTGCGGAATTCGCGATATATCCCTTCGGGATGCGATATGCTTTTGCATCCTCGCCAAAGGCGAGATATGCAAAAAAGCGCGATATGTCCCTTCGGG
>JAFRSZ010000252.1 GCA_017439205.1 Clostridia bacterium | reverse complement strand
GGTAAATTTCAGTTTGTCGCTTTGTTTGATGAAAAATGAAAAATTAAAAATTAAAAATGTCGGAAAACGCTTACGCGTTTTGATTATATAAAAAAAGCTTTACGAAAGAAGAAAGAACCTGCTTATACGATGAGTATAATCGGGTAAGGGCAGAGCCCGTCATCAAGTATTCATTTTTCATTTTTAATTTTTCATTTTTCATCAAACAAAGCGACAAACTGAAATTTACCAAGAAAGGCACAATCATGGACGTTCTTGCTTATATAAAAAACAGCATTACTCTGCTTGACGGCGGTATGGGCACGCTGCTGCAGGCGGCGGGGCTGCAGCCCGGCGAAATGCCGGAGCGCTGGAACCTGACCCGCCCCGGTGAGATCGTGCGGGTGCACCGCGCGTATTTTGACGCCGGAAGCAACATTGTAAACACCAATACGTTCGGCGCGAACTGCCTGAAGTTTTCCGAAGAAGAACTGGATGAGACCGTGAAGGCGGCTGTAAAAAACGCCCGCGCTGCCGCTGATGAGAGCGTCGGCACGCAGCCGAAATACGTGGCGCTCGATATCGGACCCACCGGCAGGATGCTGGAGCCCATCGGCCCGCTGCCCTTTGAAGAGGCGGTGGAGATCTTCGCGAAAACCGTGCGGCTGGGCGTGAAATACGGCGTGGATCTGATCATGATCGAAACCTTCACCGACCTTTATGAAACCAAGGCCGCCGTGCTTGCCGCGAAGGAAAACAGCGATCTGCCCGTGTTCGTTTCCAACGCCTATTCCGACAACGGGCGGCTGCTCACCGGCGCGCCTCCCCTCGCGGTGATCGCCACGCTGGAAGGCCTCGGCGCGGACGCGATCGGCGTGAACTGCTCCTACGGTCCGGCGGCGCTGCTGCCCGTGATCGAAACCTATCTTGAAAAAGCAAGCGTACCGGTGCTGTTCAAGCCAAACGCCGGGCTGCCCGCCGTTGTTGACGGCAAAACGTTATACGACGTTTCGGCCGACGATTTCGCGCAGGTGATGCGCACCGCGGTACAAAAAGGCGTGCTTCTTGCGGGCGGCTGCTGCGGCACCACCCCGGCATATATCGAAGCGCTGAATAACAGTATAAAAGACCTCTCGCCCGCGCCCGCAGCGCCGAAAACCGAGACCGTGGCGGCGTCTTACGCAAAAACAGCCGTATTCGGCGGCAGGCCCCTTCTGATCGGCGAGCGCATCAATCCCACCGGCAAAAAACGGCTGCAGGCCGCCCTGCGTGAAAACGATATCGATTATATTCTGGACGAGGCCGACGGGCAGGAAGAAAAAGGCGCGGATATACTGGACGTCAACGTAGGCCTGCCGGAGCTTGACGAGGCCGCTCTGCTGCCGCGGGTGATCGGAGAACTGCAGGCGATCACCGCACTGCCGCTGCAGATCGATTCCGCAAACCCCGAAGCGCTGGAACGCGCGATGCGCCTGTATAACGGCAAGCCGATGGTGAACAGCGTGAACGGCAAACAGGAAAGCATGAACGCCGTGTTCCCGCTGGTGAAAAAATACGGCGGCGTGACCGTTGCCCTCACGCTGGATGAAAACGGCATTCCCGATACCGCCGAGGGCCGCGTACAGATCGCCCGGCGCATTCTTGACGAAGCCGAAAGATACGGCATAAGCAAAAAAGATATCGTGATCGATCCGTTGTGCATGGCGGTCAGCTCCGACCCGAAAGCGGCGGTCACCGTTCTGGAAACGCTCAGGCGTATCCGTGAAGAGCTCGGCTGCCACACGGTGCTGGGGCTTTCAAACGTCTCCTTCGGTCTGCCGAACCGCGACGCGCTGAACGGCACGTTCTATGCGCTGGCCGCAAACGCGGGGCTCGGCGGGGCGATCGTAAACCCGTATTCCGCGGATTTGATGAAAGCGCACTACGCCTACTGCGCACTGAAAGAGCTCGACGATCATTTTCTGAGCTATATCGAACACGCCCCGGCGCTGGTAACGGACACGGTGAAAGCATCCGCCGCGCCCGCCGCGCAGGACGCCTCCAGCGCGCTGCAGAAAGCCATCGTTTCCGGCATGAAGGCAAACGCCGCTTCGCTGACCGTGAAGCTGCTTGAAAATGTGCCGCCGCTTCAGATCATAGAGAAAGAGATCATCCCCGCGCTGGATGCGGTGGGAGTCGGTTTTGAAAAAAAACGCCTGTATCTGCCGCAGCTGCTGATGAGCGCGGAGGCGGCAGGCGCGGCCTTTGAAAAGATCAAGGCCCACGGTCTGACCGCGGGCGAAAGCACCGAGAAAAAGGGAAAGATCGTGATCGCCACAGTAAAGGGCGATATCCACGATATCGGCAAAAACATCGTAAAGCTGCTTTTGGAAAACTACGGCTACGAGGTCATCGATCTCGGCAAAGACGTATCTCCGGAGGATATCGTGAACGCCGTGCTCGTTTCCGGCGCGCTTCTTGTTGGTCTGAGCGCACTGATGACCACCACGGTGCCCGCAATGCGCGAGACCATAAAGCTGATCAAAGAAAAGGCCCCCGCATGTAAAGTGATCGTGGGCGGCGCGGTACTCACCGAGGAATATGCAAAAGAGATCGGCGCCGATCACTACGGGAAGGACGCCATGGCCACCGTTCGCATCGCCGAAGCGTTAAAGGTATAAACGCGTGAGAAAACTGCGCAAGAAACTGACGTCGCTTTTCTACCCGAACCGCTGCTTTATCTGCGATAAGATCCTGCCCCACCCCGAGACCGTTTGCGAAAGCTGCAAAGCAAAGCTTATTGATTATGAACGCATCAGCGGCGCGGTTTGCGACGTTTGCGGGCTGAAGCTGCAGGAGTGCAACTGCCGTCCCGGCAGGCTCTACGAAAAAGCGGTATTCCCGCTGCTGTTTGAAGACGACGTGCGCGCTTCTCTTCACCGGTTCAAGTTCCGCGGGCGGCTCGACAAGGCCGCGCCCTTTGCCGACGCGATGCTGCGCGCTCTGGAAGCCAGAGACGTGCTCGCCGAAACAGAGATCCTTACGTTTATACCGATGTCGCTGAAGGCACAACGCCGCCGCGGCTACAATCAGGCGCAGATCCTGTGCGAAGAACTGCACAAACGCACCGGCCTGCCGATGCTGCCGCTGTTATATAAACACGGAAAAAACACGGCGCAGCACGACGCGCCGAACTACCTTCTGCGCACGGGAAATACCATAGGCATATACGAACCGACCCCGGAATACGTCAATGAGATCGAGGGGAAACGGATCTTATTGGTAGACGACATCCTCACCTCCGGCGCGACGCTGAACGAGGCCGCGAAAACGCTGCTGATCTTCGGCGCGGACCAGGTATACGTCGCCGCGGCGGCGGCAACGCCGAAGAGGAAAAAGCGTAAATCCTCCTCGACAAACTGAGATTTATGCGTAAACGTCAAACGGGCCGCGAACTGCGTTCGCGGCCGCTCTATTTTTGATGGTCTTTCCGGGGAACGGACGTCACCGGCCGGTCCCGACCGGCAAAATGCAGCCGCACGGCTGCGCTTCACCGGCGAGGTTATTCCACGCCGTTTTCAAAACGGAGGATGCGCTTTTCGCCCTCTTCGGCAAGGGCGCGGAACTCTTCGATGTTGGCCTTGAGCCTGGGCAGCGCCTCCTGTTTGTAGGTGCTGATATCCTCGAGCGCCTGCATGCAGTCGTTGAACGAGTTGCGAAGCGTTTCCACGGATACGCCGGATTCCTCCGCCTGCTTGTGGATCTCCGCGCCCTGCTCCCTGAGAAGCGTTGAGGTGGCTTCGATCATGCGGTTTGTTTCGGCGTTCAGGGCGTTCACCTTTTCGAGCACGATCTTCTGATCGTACAGCGCGCCCGCAACGGTCACGGCGGTACGCAGCGCTGAAACGGTGACCAGCTTCGCGCGGTCCACGGAACGGATCAGCTCTTTATTGTTGCGGCGGATGATCTCCATGGCGATGATGCCCTGCTGGTTCACGACCTGCAGCTGCTGGAAATCCTGCGTTTTCTGGCGCAGCGGATAGAGAACCTCCTCCTGCAGGAAGGTGACCTTATCCTCCTGCCCGCCCTCGGCTTCGAGGTCGCGGATGCCGTTCTCGATGAACAGATCCATCTGCTGGGCGATCTCAAGATTCTGGCCGAGCTGAACGGCGAGGTCGCGCATGGTGTTCTGCTCAAGTTCGAGCGTTACGTTGTCGTTCTGCAGGTTCTTTTTGCCCAGATCCAGCGTTTTCACGATCTCGGCGATCTCCTGATCGGCGGTTTTATACTTCTCAAAATACCTACGCACAGGGTTGAACAGCTTGCCCAGCGGGCCGCTCTTCAGAAAGTCGACTTTCGAGGGGTCCAGGTCGCGCATTTTGAGCGTGAGATCTGTAAGGCCCTTTGAGACCTCGCCGGTTTCGCCGCCGGCTTCGGAAAACTGATACATGCGCTTCTGCAGAATCGCGTTCTTGCTCTCCGTTTTCTTTACCGTTTCGATACCGAAGGATTCAATGGCGGCGATGCAGTCATGCCGGGACTGGTT
>JAFRSZ010000251.1 GCA_017439205.1 Clostridia bacterium | reverse complement strand
CTTGAAGACGCGCAGAAAAAGCGCGCCGAGGCCCGTCTGCTGGAGCAGGTGCGGCTTTCCCCCTATTTCGGGCGGGTGGATTTCACCTACGCGGACGACGGCGAGCGGGAAGAGATCTATGTGGGGCTGAAAACGCTGGTGGAGAACCGGCGCTTTTTGGTGTACGACTGGCGCGCCCCGATCAGCGCGCTGTTTTATTACGGTGAGCTCGGCAGGGCCTCCTACACCGCGCCCTGCGGCGAGGTGGAGGGCGAGATCACGCGTCTGAGGCAGTATACCTTCAAATCCGGAGAACTCAAAAACTACTGGGACGCGGAGATCCATATCGACGACGCGGTGCTCACCGCCGTGCTCTCCGGCGGTGCCGCCGAATACATGAGGCCCATCGTATACACGATCCAGCGCGAGCAGAACGCCGCCATCCGCTACCCCGCCGGTAAAAATCTTGCGGTGTTCGGGCCCGCGGGCTGCGGCAAGACCGCCGTCGGCATGCACCGTCTGGCGTGGCTGATGTATCAGGCGCAGACGGGCGGCAAGCCGGTATCCACACTGATGCTCACATCGAACGCCGCGTTCCGGTCGTACGTTTCGTCGGTGCTGCCCGCTCTGGGCGAGACCGAAACCGAAGCCGTGAGCTTTACGGAGCTGTTTGAGCGGCACCTGCCGGGTTATAAAGTACAGCCCGCCCTGCTGCAGACGCAGGCGCTGATCGAAAAGGACGCCTTCCGCACAGGGAACGTCACGCGGCTCTACGCCCCCGCGTTCATTGATTACATGGAGGAGCGCACCTCGAAGCTGCCGGTAAGATTCAAAAATATTTATATACTGGAGGACCTCGCCCTTTCAGCGGAAACCATGGAGCACAGGTTCCGCGGGCTGCCGCAGCGCGTACCGGTGAAGAACCGGCTTGATACCGTGGCGGACTGGGTGCAGGAGGAGCTCGAGAATTATTTTCTGATCCACCGCAAGGCCCTGCTGCAGACGATTCTGGACCGCAGCGAGCTGGGGGAATCCTACACGCAGCAGTATTTCCGTCTGCGCAGGCGCGTGATCGAGGGCGCGCGGCAGATGATCCTCTCCGCCGCCACGAACGACCCGGCGGCGCTTCTGAAAGAGCTGTACGCCGCCTTTTACGGTACGGACGCATATTTTACCGCGCTCTCGACCCGTCTGCAGACAAACGACGTGTATTATGAAGACGCCGCCGCCATGCTGTTCCTCACGGTGCGGCTCGGCAGCTCCGAAAGCTATATGCCCACCCACGTGCTGATCGACGAGGCGCAGGATCTCTCTCCCCTGCAGCACCGCACGCTGCGCGCGCTCTACAAAAAGGCGGTGTTCACCGTGCTGGCGGACCCGAACCAGGGCGTCGCCCCCGCGGCGGATACGGCCACGGCGGAAGAGATCGCCTCTCTCTACGGCGCCGATACGGTAACAATATCCAAAAGCTACCGCTCCACCAGAGAGATCGGCGAATACGCCAAGCGCTTTCTGCCCCCGGACGCGCCGGATTACCGGGTGTTCGACCGCTCCGGCCCCGCGCCGGAGATCGTAACTGCCCCCGCCCCCGCCGAAGAAACGGCAAAGCTGCTGGAGGACGCGGCCCGACGGGGCCTGAACGCCTGCGTTCTGCTGCCGGATCTCAAAAGCGCCGAGGCGTTTTATAAAAAACTGCGCGGACCGTACCCCGCCGCAGACCTGATCTCCACCGACCGGCAGACCCTCGCAGGCAAGCCGGTATGCATGCCCGCCGCGCTCGCAAAGGGGCTGGAATTCGACTGCGTGATCCTGCCGCTCTCTTCCAAAAATCCGCCGGACGACCGCATATTGTACCTGTGCTGCACCCGCGCCCTGCACGAGCTGCACCTGCTGTTCGACGGGGAGATACCGGAGAGGTTTGGTTCAGCCTGAATCTGACACCCATATCTCCGCTCTGAAACAATTCCGCATTCCGAATTCCGCATTCCGAATTATATAGAAAGGTCGTATCAATATGAATAGCTCCGTAAACCGCGCCGCCGACGGCAAAATCATCATCGACCGGGCGTACATCGAAAACACCCTGCGCAAAAGAGTGACCCTCACCTGTGTGATCGCGGGAATTTTCCTTCTGTGCTACGTCGCCGTCATCAGCTTCGTCGTAATAAAATACGGTATATCGAACCCGAAGGCGGCGCTGTATTTCTTCTTTCTGGCTCTGACCTTCGCGTACATCGCGTTTCCCTTAAAAACCGACCTCGCCGTGCTGAGCGCCGCGAAAAACGGCGCGATCTCCGTTACCGAAGACACGGTGGCGGGTAAGTACGTGCGTTCGGGCCGCAGAAACACCTCCTACCACGTCAAAGGGACCGCATACGGCGACGCGCATCTGCCCTCGGTCTCCGCGAAGGAATACCGCGACGCAAGCGTGGGCGAAACGTTCTGGCTCGTTTCGGTGCAGACGAAGAAAAAGCCCGTGAACTGCGCCGTGTATCTGAGTTCCGCTTACACGCTTTCGAGCGAGCTCACGATGAATATGAAAAACCGCCCCGGCGCGGCAGCCCCCGGCGTATTCGACGGATACCCCTCATGCACCGCTGATTCCGCCCCCGTACCCATCGCCCCCTATACCGCGGCGAACGACCGAAAAGTGACCTCGCATTACGGCGAATCTCACGGCAAGGTGACGTGCGCTTCCTGCGGCAAAAAGTTCGACTGCCATAAGCACGGCGATACCTGCCCGAAGTGCGGCGCGGTAAGGGTGAAGTGAGAGCACGGTCAGAGCGATAAACTGTAATTTGAAGCATATCTCCTCTGGAACGGTGAAGTGGCTGATTACAAATCCTTCATAAACACAAAAGAAAAAACCGGGGCGTTTGCCTCGGTTTGTTTCTCATTTGATACTTGCATCAAACAGCGCGGGTTACCTTGCCAGAACGCAGGCAGCGTGTGCAGGCATAAACTCTGCAGGGAGTGCCGTTGACCACAGCCTTCACCCTTTTCACATTGGGCTTCCAGGTCCGGTTGGATCTTCTGTGTGAGTGGGACACCTGGATACCGAACTGAACGCTTTTGCCGCAATAATCACATTTTGCCATCTGAGCACACCTCCTTTATTTTTAAGGATCAATCCTTTTTTACAAAGCAGCAAACAACATAATAACAGATAAATTCGGGAATTGCAAGAGTTTTTTTCATTTTTTTATGAGAAAATCGAAACACAGCGCCGTATTTTTTTATGAAAGATAATGAACGAACAGCCCGCTCAGGAGCTTTGGCTCGAACCATGTGGATTTCGGGGGCATGATCTGCCCCGCGTCGGCGATGCGCATCAGCTCGTCCATCGAGGTGGGATACATCGAAAACGCCAGCGTCATATCCTCATGGCAGCGCTTTTCAAGCTCTTTGAGGCCGCGGATGCCGCCAACGAAATCGATGCGACTGTCGGTACGGGGATCGCCGATGCCGAAGATCGGCTCGTTCACAAGCTTCTGTAAAAGGCTCACATCGAGGCTCGCCACGGGGTCCGATTCGTCCGCGACGCCGTCTTTCAGCGTCAGGCGGTACCACTGCTCCTTATAGTACATACCGAATTCGTGCCGCTTCGCGGGGGCCACGGGCGCGTTCTCCGGCGCGATCACGAAGATGCCGCGCAAAAGCGAAAACAGCTCTTCGTCCGTATGGCCGCCCGTATCTTTCAGCAGCCGGTTGTAGTCCATGATCTTCAGGTCGTCCGCGTCAAAGAACACGGCGAGAAAGCGGTTGAATTCCTCGCTGCCGTCGTAACCGGGGAACTGCGCGCGGCGCTTCAGCGCCACCTTTACGGCGGAGGCGCAGCGATGGTGCCCGTCCGCGATGTACAGCGCGGGGATCGCGGCGAAGGCCGCTTCAACGGCGGCGTTGTCTTTTTCGTCCACCACCCAAACGGTGTTTTTCACGTCGCCCTCCGAAATAAAATCGTACTCCGGCGCGCGGGCGGTATAATCGGCGAGCAGCGCCTTCAGGGTTTCGCTGCCCCGGTACGCCAGAAAGATCGGGCCAGTGTTGGCGTTGCAGGCGTCCACGTGGCGGATGCGGTCTTCTTCTTTGTCCGCGCGGGTCAGCTCGTGGCGCTTGATCACGCCGTTGAGGTAATCGTCCACCGAGGCGCAGCCCACGATGCCGGTCTGCTCGTTTTCGCCCATCCGCTGGCGGTACACGTAAAAACGCGGCGCGGCTTCGCGCATATAATACCCGTTCGCGAGATAGGCGTTCAGGTTTTCGGCGGCTTTTTTGTAAACCTCAGGGGCGTAGGGGTCCTGTCCCACGGGGAAATCTATCTCGGCACGGTCCACCCGTAAAAAGGTGAGGCTGTTTTTTTCGGCACGCTCGGCGGCCTCACGGGTGTTCATCACGTCGTAGGGCAGCGCCGCGATCCTTTGAGCATACGCGGGAACGGGCCTCGCGGCAAGAAAAGGCTTTACGGTTGACATGGCAATTCTCCTTGAAACAAATCTTATATTCTGATAAAAGATGAAAAACAAATGATGAATCATGGAACGGGAAATATTAATTCCGCATTCCGAATTAACTCCAAAATCCGGGCTCTCAAATCACGATCGCTCCGCGTTATAAAGGTACAGTCTGTCGTTTCCGCTCAGCAGGATCACGCCCTTCACGCCCTGCGCGCAGATCATGCCGGAGCCCTCGTTCCACACGGGCAAAAACACGGCGTTCGAGATCAGCAGCTTTTCCGCCTTCCGCATCGCGGTATCGAGCGCGGAGGTATCGCAGTAGCGAAGCGCGTCCACGGCGGCGTCGTAATCCCTGCTGTCGAGAGAGCAAAGCGAATCCGGCGAAGCCTTTGAAAACTGCGCGAAATACGCGGCAGGGCTGTAAACGGAAGCCTGCACCGGGTAAAACGCCATCTGGTAATCGCCCGATGCCACCCTGCTTTCGAGTTCTTCCGCGGTCACGGTTTTCAGGCTCACGCTGCACTTGACGCCGAAGGCGATCTGCCAGGTCTGCAGCAGGTACCGCAGAGAAGCGTCGTACTGTTCTTCGCATAAAAGAGTCAGGCCTGCGTCGTCGGCCTGCAGCTCGGTGAGAGCTGACTGCAGCAGCTTCTGCGCCACGGCGGCGTTATCCCCCTCGCTGAACGGCGTTTTCGGAGAGAGAGAAAGCGGGCAGATCGCCTCCGCGGGGGCCTTGCCCGCCACGTTGCACATCGTGGTCACGTTTGCCGCGGTGACCAGCGCCTTGCGCAGGTTGTAATTTTTGAGCGTATCGTCGGCGCAGTTCATCAACACGCCGCGCAGCATATCGTCGGCGCTGATCGTTTCACTGCCGCGCACTTTCCCCTGCAGATCGGCGGCCCCGGCAATATACGCGCCGTTAAGATCGCGGTCCGAGAGCTGCTGCGCCGCCGCGTCCCCGGAAATACCGCTGTAGATCCAGATCACGTCCGTTTTCGCCTTGAAGGGTCCGGTGTAGCCGTTGTCCCGCACGAGGCGGAACGAGGTATCCTCGAACCGGGTCATATAGAACGGGCCGTTGGAGATGATATACTTCATCAGCAGGCCGTACCGCCCGCCGGTAGCCTCGAAGAACGTGCGGTTGCAGGGCATGCACAGCGGCTGGGTCAGCGTTTCCAAAAAGCCGGGCTCGGGCTTTTCGAGCCGGATCTCAAGCGTATATTCCCCCAGCGCCTTCACGCCGAGGGTACCGGGAGAAGCCTTGCCCGACGCAATCGCCGCGGCCCCCTCGATGTTCATGAGCAGCGCGGCGTCCGCCGCGCCGGTATTGGGATCAACGGCGCGCTGCAGGGCAAACACAAAATCAGCCGCCGTTACGTTCGGGGCAAAATCCTCCGGCAGCTTTTCGCCCATGCCGCCGCGCACCGTATCGGATACGTGCCATTTCGCGTCCCGGCGCAGGCTGAAGGTATAGGTCCTGCCGCCGTCCGTCACGGTCCAGCCGGCAGCTGCGGCGGGCTGCGGCTTGCCGTCGGCGTCCAGCATCACAAGCCCCTCAAAGGTGTTTCGCACAACAATGCTCACCGCGCCCCGCGCGGCCACCTGGGGGTCGAAGCTGCCCGCCGTGCCTTCGGCGGCGAAATACAGCGCGGAAACGCCGCTTTTGCGGCAACCCGAAAAAAGGCCGGCTGCGAGCACAACAGCCAACAGCAGCGCAAGCACTCTTTTCATTTCGCCGCACCTCTCTTTTTTCGCTGTTCAATCTGTGATCTTCAAAAAAACCGACGGCCCGCCCGGCGGTTTTGCCGCCCGGACACGCCCGCGGGACAGTTCCGTACGCTTATTGTATCAGAAACAAACGGATATTTAAATAGAATTTTTTAAAAAATGACAAAAAAACGCGCCCGGGCCGCGCAGAGTACGATGAAAGGGGTTTACTTTGGGGCGGGAGAAATGTAAAATATATAGAAGTTAGAAGTCAGGAGTCAGGTACCCTCTTCTGACTTGATGATAATTCCACATGAACAAAGGAGGCCTCCCCATGACCCTCACCCATATCATTCTGATCCTTGTTTGCGTTCTGATCCTGCTCATGGCCGCGGTTTTCGTGCTGCTGATCAAGCAGCGCAAAGAGCAGCCCGAGCATAAAACCGCCGAACGGCTGCTGCTGGTGGGCCAGGCGCTGAAGGAAACGCGCGACGACGTGGATAAAATGGAGCGCAGCATCGCCTCCGGCAACGAATCGGTGAAAACCAGCGTGAACGCCGCGGTGCGCGCGCTTGAGGAAAAAACCGAGAGCCTCACCCGCCAGAGCTACGAAACGCGCCTGAAGGTGACCGAAAGCCTCGCCGCGATGCAGGAGAAAATGAGCCGGTCCGATAAAGAGAGCGCCGAAGCGGTGGCGGCAGCCATTGAGAAACTGCAGGCCTCCAACGAAAAGAAGCTGGACGAGATGCGCGCCACGGTGGACGAGAAGCTGACCGGCACGCTGAACAAACGGCTGGACGCGAGCTTCCAGACGGTTTCGGAGCAGCTGGCGAACGTCTACCGGTCGCTCGGCGAAATGCAGGAGATGAGCGGCGGCATCACGGCGCTCAACCGCGTGCTCTCGGGCGTGAAAACGCGCGGCAACTGGGCGGAGACCCAGCTCGAAAGCCTGCTGGAGCAGATCATCCCGGGCATGTACGTCAAAAATTACGCTCCCACGGGCGGGGACGAGGTGGTGGAATTTGCCGTGAGGATCCCTGCCGAGGGCGGCGGCGAACCCACGTATATGCCGATCGATTCCAAATTCCCGATGGAAGATTACCTCAGGCTGTGCGACGCTTCCGACGCGGGCGACGCCGAGGGCGTAAAGGCGGCGAAAAAGGCGCTGGAAGCCCGTGTGCTGGCGCAGGCGCGCGAGGTGCGCAAATACGTCTGCCCGCCCGGCACCACGCCGTTTGCGGTGCTCTACCTCGCCACCGATTCGCTGTACGCCGAGGTGGTATCTTCGAAAGCAAACCTCGCGGACCGGCTGCACAGCGAGCTCGGCATCCTGCTGGCGGGACCCTCCACGGTCACGGCGCTGCTCTCTTCTCTGGCAATGGGCTTCCGCACGCTGGCACTCAACGAAAAGGCGGGCGAAGTGATGAAGCTGCTGGCTTCCGCCAAGGCGCAGTACGACAAGTTTGAAGAAACGCTCACGAGCGCGCAGAAGAGCATCGACCTCGCCGGCCGCAAGCTCGAGGAAGCCCAGCACAGGAACAGCATCATACAGAAGAGCCTGAGAAGCGTGGAAAGCCTGAGCGATGAAGGATGAAAAATGGAAAAGGGCGACCGCGGTTTTT
>JAFRSZ010000250.1 GCA_017439205.1 Clostridia bacterium | reverse complement strand
CGCTCTCCGAGGCAGGCGTCGGGCTCTGCGCGGGCGCGCGGGGCAGCGCGGACGAGGCGGTGGCCGCTTACCTGCGCGGCGAGCTTAAAAACACCGGCGCGAACTGCGACCATCACCACGACGACGGTCATAACTGCCGCGATCACGGTGAGGACCATTCCTGCGGCGGACATGAGGGCTGCGGCGGCTGCCGGACCGGGGCGGCAAATCAGGGCAAAAACGTCGGCAAGACGGTGCGCACCCATTACCGCGGCACCTTCAACGACGGCACGCAGTTCGATTCCTCCTACGACCGCGGCGAGCCGCTGGAATTTGTCTGCGGCGCGGGCATGATGATCCCGGGTTTCGACGCGGCGGTGGCCGAGATGGAGGTCGGGCAGACCGTTCAGGTGCATCTTTCGCCTGCCGAAGCCTACGGCGAACCGGACCCGGCGGCGATCTTCACGATCGAGATTTCGCAGCTCCCCGGCGCGGAGGCGCTTTCCGTCGGGCAGCAGGTGTATTTGCAGGACGCCTACGGCAGGCCGATCCCGGTCAAAGTGGCGGCGAAGGACGCTCGCACGGTCACCTTTGACGCCAACCACGAAATGGCAGGCAAAGAACTGAACTTCACCATCGAGCTGGTCGAAGTCCGGGATTGATTCTGAAAGAACGATGGGCAAGTATCGGTTTTACGGCTGGAAAACAGCCGATATCAGAGAAAAGCACGGCCTGACGCCGCGCGACTGTTACGACCTGCTTTCGGAGATCTGGTGTGCAGACACCTGCGCGCCGCGGATGCGCGAACGCTGGACGCCGGAGAACAAAACGCTGGGGCAGTGCTCTGTCACGGCATTTTTATTGCAGGATCTTTACGGCGGCAGGGTGTACGGCGTGCCGCTGGGCGACGGCAATTTCCACTGCTTCAACGCGGTCGGCGGCTGCGTGTTCGATCTCACCAGCGAGCAGTTCGGCGATACCGCGCTCGATTACGGTCATTGCCCCGAGCAGTTCCGCGAAACGCATTTCGCAAAAGAAGAAAAGCGCCTGCGGTACGAAAACCTGAAGGCCCGGCTTTATGCGCGCCTGCCGAAGATCATCGAAACGGACCGGCTGATCCTGCGTCCGTTCACGCGGGGCGACGCCGCCGATCTGCTGGAATATCTGCAGGACCCCGCCGTGAACTGCTTCATGGATATGCGTCTGCCTTCGCTTGCCGCGGCAAAACGCGCCGTAAAACAGCGCATGCGGGATAAGGAGTATTATTTCGCCGTCACGCTGAAGGATACCGGCAAGGTGATCGGCGAATTCTTCGGCGAACCGGAGGGCACGGCCCCCGGCGCGGGACCCGCGGATACGTTCAGCCCCTGCTGGATGCTGAACGCCGCGTATCAGGGCAAAGGCATCGCGTATGAAGCAGCGAAGGCGTATTTTGATTACCTGTTCAACGAGAAGGGGATCCGCCGCATCTACGCCTACACCGAGGATACGAACGTACCGAGCCGGCGTCTCTGCGAAAAGCTCGGCATGCGCCGGGAGGGGCTGTTTGTTGAGTTCGTATCGTTCGTCAACAACCCGGACGGTACGCCGCGCTATGAAAACACGTATCAGTACGCCATTCTGAAAAAAGAGTGGTAAAGTTCCGTTCTTTTTACGGGCGAAAAAACGAGCGAACGCCTTACGCTTGCTTTTTCGCCCGTTTTTATTTCGTACCGCGTTCGTCGGCCCCGGCCCCCGCAGGCGCTGTTTCCAACGCCCTTTTCCGTTTCGCCGGCCGGTTTTTGTTTGTTGCGGCCCCGCGCGCCGCAGGCGAACGGAAAAGAAAGTTGCAGGCGAACGGAAAAGAAAGTTTTCTTGACATTCCCTAATATTTTATATATAATAATAAATTGAGATATTTTAAGGTTATGAAAGGAGAGCAATACCGTAATGAGCGAAAGCAAACCCATGAGCGACGTCTACGGTGCCCTCACAGAAAAAATATACGCCCAGGAACGCATCAAGCAGGCGGATTTCGACCGGTTCAACGTAAAGCGGGGCCTGCGCAACGCGGACGGCACCGGCGTGATCGCCGGCATCACCAAGATCTGTAACGTAGAAGGCTATTATATCGACGACGGCGAACGCATCCCCAAAAACGGCAAACTGATCTACCGCGGCGTGGATCTGTACGATTTCGTCGCGGGCTGCAAAAAGGACGACCGCTTCGGCTTCGAGGAGCTGGCGTTCCTTCTGATGTTCGGCGCGCTGCCCACCGAAACCGAGCTGCGCGATTTCTGCGCGCTGCTGGGGTCCACCCGCGAGCTGCCCTTCGATTTTGTTGAGGACGTGATCATGCGCGCCCCCTCGCCCAATATTATGAACAAAATGTGTTCCTCGGTGGCGGCGCTGTACGCTTACGACTACAACCCCGACGACATCTCGGTTGAAAACGTGCTGCGCCAGAGCGTTGAGCTGATCGCGCGGCTCCCGGCCATCATGAGCTACGCCTATCAGGTGAAGCGCCGGTTCTATTATAAAAAGAGCATGTATATCCATCAGATCAAGCCCGAGCAGACCACCGCCGAGGCGGTGCTCAACTCTTTGCGATCCGACAAAAAATTCACCGACGAAGAGGCGAAGCTGCTTGACCTGTGCCTGATGATCCACGCGGACCACGGCGGCGGCAACAACTCCACCTTTACCGCCCGCTGCGTCACCTCCACCGGAACCGATACGTATTCCGCCATCGCGGCGGGCATCGCGAGCCTCAAGGGCTTCCGTCACGGCGGCGCCAACATCAAGGTGACCGAAATGGTGGACGATATCAAGGCAAACGTAAAAGATATCAACGACGAAGACGAGGTAGAGGCGTATCTGCGCAAAATCGTGCGCAAGGAAGCGGGCGACGGCTCGGGGCTCATCTACGGCATGGGGCACGCGGTATATACGCTGTCGGACCCCCGCGAGGTGCTCTTAAAGGCCAACGCCGAATCCCTCGCCAAAGAAAAGGGCTTTGTGGAGGAGTGGAACCTGCTCGATATCATCGAGCGCGTGTCGCCCCGCATCTTCCGTGAAGAAAAGAACCTCAACAAGACCATGTGCGCCAACGTGGACCTCTATTCCGGCCTTATTTACAAAACGCTGGGCATCCCGATGGATCTGTACACCCCCATGTTCGCCATCGCCCGTGTCGCCGGCTGGTGCGCGCACCGGCTGGAGGAGATCGTTACCAGCACCAAGATCATCCGTCCCGGTTACAAGAGCCTGGGCGGGCACAAGGCCTATATCCCGCTGGAGCTTCGCGATAAGGAGGCAAACGTATGAAACTGAAGGGCGCAGCCAAAAACATGTCCCCCAAAATACCCGTGATCCTGGCCGCCGTGCTCGGCGGCGCGCTGGTGCTTCTGCGCGCTTACCAGACGCTCTCTTTGATCGACCCCGAAACCGGTTTCTTCAGAGCGAACGCCGGGATTACCGTTCCGCTGTTTTACATCCTCGCCGTAGGGCTGGCGCTGCTGACGCCCGCGGCGTGCTATCTGTGCCCGCTCTCGAAGGCGGAATATATCGCCGCCGCGAAACGGCCGCTGCACGCCGTCGCCTGCCTGCTGTTTGCCGTCGCCGTGCTCGGGGACAGCATTTCGCTGTTTACATCCGGCGCAGTCAACGATGTTTCGCAGAGCTCGGTGAGGCACATCCTTTCGCAGAACAACGGCAGGCTCGTGAACGCCACTGCCGTGCTCGGCGTGATCGCCGCGATCACGCTGGCGCTTTGCGCCGTATCGTTTTTTGCGGGCAAAGAGCTTATCAAAAAGGCGAAGGTCCTGTATCTGGCGCCCGCGCTGTGGGCGCTGTGCAAAACCATGAGTTATTTTACCATCAACGCCAGTTATCTCAACAATACTTCGCTTTTGGTGTGCATATTTGCGGACGTGTTCCTGATGGTCTTCTTCTTTGAATACGCCCGCAAGGTCACCGGGATCGCCGGGGACGGCAATTCCGCCGTCTATCTCGGCACGGCGCTGGTGTGCGCGTTCCTGCAGCTCTCCGCCGGGGTCACCGGCCTTCTGGGCGTGCTGCCGGGACGAGAGGAAATACTGCACGCGCCGTTCGCCTTTTACCGGCCGGCCGCCGCTCTGTTCTGTCTTACGGCCGTGGCGCTGCTGCTGAAAAACACCGTGCCGGATTACGTGCCCGCAGGAGAGACGGTTGAGACCCATCCGCTGGAGCCCGCGCCCGAAGCGCCTGCACCCGAAGTGACCGCGCCCGAAGCGCCTGCTCCCGATGCCGCCGTCCCGGAAAATGCCGATGAAGCCTGACGAGATCTTCTGCGGCCTGCCCTACGGGTTTTCTTCGTTCGCCGCAGTAAAGGACCGCCTTTTGGAATGCCGCGCCAAAGCGCGCCTGCCCGAGAACGCCGAAACCGTGATCTCGGTGCTGTTTCCGTATTATCTCGGGGAAGAATACTATAAAAACGCCAACGTATCGCGCTACGCGGTGAGCGCGGATTACCACCTGATCACCGGCGCGATCATGGAAAAGATCGTTTCCGCCCTGCGGGAAGCCTGGCCCGAAAACAGATTCGAGTATTTTATAGATAATTCGCCGCTGCCGGAGGTGCGCTGCGCCGCCGCCGCGGGCCTCGGCGTGGTGGGCAGGAACGCCCTGTTCATCAGCCCCGTATACGGCTCGTGGGTGTTTCTGGGCGAGATCGTAACGGACCGGTACTTTCCGCCCGCCGCGCCCGCCGAAAATTTCTGCGTCGGCTGCGACCGGTGCGTGAAGGCCTGCCCGGTGAACGCCATCGGCGAAAACGGCGTAACGCCCAAAAAATGCCTTTCGTACCTCTCGCAGAAAAAGGGCGAGCTCGACCCGGCCGTGGCGAAGAAAATGATCGAGTATAACTGCGCGTGGGGCTGCGATATCTGCCAGAAGGTGTGCCCGATGAACGCGGGCGCGCGCCTCACGCCCATTGAAGCGTTCTTTGAAACCGCCCGCCCCTACGTCACCGCCGCCGATGAGATCGAGGGCCGCGCCTTCGCCTGGCGGGGCAAAAAGGTGATCGAGCGCAACCTGAAGGCGCTGGATTGCGGTTCACCGCGCGGAACTGAAATTTGACAAACTTTGTCTTGTTGCGTATTTTTCCCTAAGGAGAATAATAATATGAAGCTGATCATCGCTATCGTCAACCGGGACGATTCCACCGATCTGATCCACCGGCTCAGCAAGGCGGGCTTTATGTCCACACGGCTATCCACCACCGGCGGATTTCTGCGCGTCGGCAACATCACGCTGCTCATCGGCACGGATGAAGCCAAGGTGCCGCAGGTGATCGAGATCATGCGCGAGTGCTGTTCCCGCAGGGAAGAGATCGTGCCCGGTTCCGCGACCAACTATAACGATCACTTTTTCGCCTCCATGCCGGTCGAGGTCACGGTGGGCGGCGCCACCGTGTTCGTGGTGGACGTGGAACAGTTTATTAAAATGTGACGATGCTGTTCGACCTGCCCGAGATCCCTTCCGCCACAAAAACGCGCGTGCGCAGCCTCGCGGAAAAAAACCGTCTGCCGCAGAGCATTCTGCTCACCGGCGGCAGCGAGAAGCTGCGTGAAAAGTGCGCGCTGGAGCTTGCCGGCGCTGTGGTGTGCGAAAACAAAATCAGCGGTGCGCCCTGCGGAAAATGCCCGGCCTGCAAAAAGCTGAAAGCAGGATCGCATCCGGACGTGATCCCTGTGCGCCCCGAAAAAGACAAAAAGAACGTATCCGTGGCTGCGGTGCGCGAGCTGGTGCTGGACCGGCTCTACGTAGCGCCGAACGAGGCCCCGGATAAAGTATATATTTTTTACACGGCGGGGGAACTCAGCCCCCTGATCCAGAACACGCTGCTCAAAACCATGGAAGAGCCGCCGCCCTTTGTGATGTTCATCCTTCTGAGCGAGCAGCGCGATACGCTTTTATCCACTGTGGTCTCGCGCGTGACCGAGTTCCCTCTGGGGGACGTGCTCACCGCGGAACGCAAAAACAAAGAGGAAGAGATCGCCGGTATCGCAAACGGCGTTGCCCGCGCGCTGGCCCGGGGCGACGAATATGCGCTGATGGCGAGCACCGCGCCGCTCACGAAGAACCGGGCGCTGATGAAAAAGACGGCGGAAAGGCTGATACTGATCGTCCGGGACGCCGCCGCCTTCGGCGAAAGCGAACCGCTCGGCGGCAACGAGGAGGCTGCCATGCGGCTGCACGCGGCGTTCAGCCTGACGCAGCTTTACGCGCTGAAGGAAACGCTGGAGCAGCTCGCCCTGTACGCCGCCTCCAACGCAAACGAAAATCTGCTGCAAACGCTGTTTTCCTCCCGGCTTTGGGAGATCGCAAACAGGGGGTAGCCCCCGCGGCCGGCGCAGCCCGAACATATATATAAATAAAGGTGAAATATACTATGGCTGAAATTATCGGAGTAAAATTCAAAGAAACCGGAAAGGTCTATTATTTCGATCCCGCGGGCAACCGTGTGCAGAAGGATCAGAAGGTGATCGTGGAAACGGTGCGCGGGGTGGAGTGCGGCGTCTGCGCCACGCCGAACAGCAGCGTGCCGGACGAGCAGATCGTAAAGCCGCTGAAGAGCATCGTGCGCGTCGCCTCCCCCGAAGATCTTGAAACGCTGGAACGCAACAAAGAAAAAGAGGCGCGCGCCTATGAGATCTGCCGCCAGAAGATCGAGCAGTATAAGCTAGATATGAGCCTCGTGGAGGTGGAATACACCTTCGACGGCTCCAAGATCCTGTTCTTCTATACCGCGCCGGAGCGCGTGGATTTCCGTGAGCTGGTAAAGAGCCTCGCTTCCGTTTTCAGGGTGCGCATCGAGCTCAGGCAGATCGGCGTGCGCGACGAAGCCCGTATGCTCGGCGGCCTCGGCCCCTGCGGGCGGCCCTTCTGCTGCAGCGAGTTCCTGCACGATTTCCAGCCGGTATCCATCAAGATGGCGAAGGAGCAGGGCCTGTCGCTGAATACCATCAAGATCTCCGGCACCTGCGGGCGGCTGATGTGCTGCCTCAAATACGAGCAGGATTCTTACGATTATCTTTTAAAGCACACGCCCAAGGTGGGCGCCATTGTGGAAACGGCCGAGGGCCGGGGCGAGGTGGTGGACAACAACCTGCTCACCGGCATGCTCAAGGTAAAGCTGGACCGCAACCCGGACGCCGCCCCGGCGTCGGTCCACCGGCGCGACGTAAAGCTGATCCGCGATTCGCAGATCCGCGTGAACAAGGCGGAACTGGAGGCTCTGGGCGAGATCGAATAAATACAGTCAAAAGACCGGTCCGTTTTTTCCGCAGGCCGGTTCCTTTTTTATTATGTACGGTTCAGCGCCGTCCTCTTTATCGTCTTTCCCTTCCCGCACGTCGGGCGCAAACGGCCTGCGGTTTTATATCCGGCTTGCCCTTCCCGGCACGGTGGAGTTTACCGCGGGGCGGCAAGGCGGAAGCAGGGGGGGGAGGCGGCGGTTACTGCCCGTCGGCGGGCATCGGGTTTTTCAGCGGATAGGTCACCTCGCACATGGTTTCGTCCGCGGTGTCATACTTCCATACGCCGCGGTAGAAATCGCGCGCACGGATCGCCACTTCGTTTTCATATACCTCCACCACAACGCCTACGCCGGTATCGGCGCGGATCTCGTTGTCGTCGCTGCCGCCGAGCGACGTGATGCGGGGCAGATAGGTCTCGGGGAACCCGTCGTACGTGTGGAAGGACCAGAACAAATACATCGGCATATGGGTATGGCCAACGAAACTGAAAATATCGTGCTCTTCGTTATAGGCCGCAAGCATCTCGGTAAGGCGGTCCGTCGCGGTGCCGTCCGGGTATTCCGCGTAATCGGAGGGGTAGTGGCAGAACACGAACGCGGGCCTGCCGCTTTCGGCGGCCAGCTCCAGCACGCCCTCCAGCCACATAAGCTGCGCCTCGGTCACGGTGAATTCATGTACCGTTTGCGCTTCCTGCCCGAGAACGATAAAGTAACAGCCGTTTATCACCTCGTAATAGTAGGGATGCTCCAGCTCTATGCCAAACGTGGCTTTCGTGTAATCATACCAGCGGTTCTGCAGCTTTTCATAATCGCCCTCGCCGTTGCCGATATCGTGGTTGCCCATGCAGGAGAGCACGAGTTGGTCCTTGAGTATCAGCGCGGCGGCGCCGTGGAACAGCATGTTTTCAAGGTTCTGGCCGTTCATCGTGTTATCGCCCAGAAAAACCACGGCGTCGTTGCCGCTCTTGTTGCGGGTCACGTCCTTCAGGCACTGCGCGTAAACCCTGTAACGGGTGGGGTTTGTGGTTTCGATGTGCGCGTCCGAGATCACGGTGAAATTGAGCCTGCAGGTTTCGGGGTCCTTTACGTCGTAGCTTTCGCCGGAAAGGGAAACGCCGCTGAACGCCAGCATCACCGACGCGACGATCACGGAAACAGCGCGAAGAATAACAGATTTGACCATAGCCTGTTCCTCCGATTCAAACAGATACCGTTATTGTAGCACGCCCGGCCGCGTATGTCAAAGAAATTTACATTTATGCAAAAAAATGTACAAATCATATTATTAATTACATTCTATTATAAACTTATCGTATATAAAGGGGGAAAATCAGTTGAAAACCGTAATCAGACGAAGCGTAAGCCTTCTCACGGTCCTTTGTATCTGCGTATGCGCGCTTTCGGCGGCGGCAGCGGCGGCGCAGCCGAAAAACGGGATCCCGGTGATCTTTATCGCGGGGTTCGTTTCCACGCCCACGGTGGATAAGGAGACCGGCGACCGGCTTTTCCCGCCGGAGCGGGACGATATCGTGAACGCGTTGAAGGATTCCGCCGGAGACATTGCGAAGAGCGCGCTCACGCGCGACTGGGCGTCGCTGAACGCGCCCCTCACCCGGGTGATCTACGGCCTGTTCGACCCCATCACCTGCGATGAGAACGGCGTGCCCTACAACGTCGCCACCGACACCTCTTACGTGTGGCCCACCGCGGAGGAGATCCTTGCAAAATGCGATCCCGCGCGGGGATATACCGCAGGCGACAACATTTATTACAGCTTCGACTGGCGTCTGGATCTCGCAACGCTTGCCTCGCAGTTCAACGATTTCGCCGAATACGTGAAAAACGTTACGGGCGCCCGAAAGCTGGACGTGATCGCCTCCAGCATGGGGGCCTGCGTGCTGGCGACCTATATGGATCTGTACGGGTTCGGCAGCCTCAACAAGTGCGTGTTCCTGAGCGGCGCGTTCCAGGGCGCGAGCGTGTGCGGCGACGCGTTCGCCGGCCGCTTCGCATTCGATACCGAAACGCTGGTCACGTTCCTTTCCGCCGCCACCGGGCGCGATCTGAAGGGCGAGCTGCTGGACGCGCTGATCGACGTGCTCTATCAGCAGGGCGTGGTCGGCGACGTTGTTGAGATCGCCGCCGATATCAGCGCCAAGGCGCTGGGGCCCGTTTACGCGAACGCGCTCGCGGCGGTGTTCGGGCGCATTCCGGGCTTCTGGGCGCTGGTCCCGGCCGACCGCTACGACGAAGCCAAAGCAAAATTCATTTCCGGCTGGGTAACGGACGCGTTCTATGAGAAGATCGATTACTACCACGGCGTGCAGGGCCGCGTGCCGGAACTGATACAGGCGGGCGTTGACGCGGGCACGGGCATTTCCATCCTGTCAAAATACGGCGTGTCCGGTATCCCGGCGGTGGAGAGCCAGAAGAACCTGACCGATATGGTGGTGGATACCATGTATTCCTCCGTCGGCGCCGTTACGGCCCAGATCAACCGCCCCTTCGGCAGCGATTACGTACAGGCCGTGGACGACGGCGAAAACCGCCTTTCCGCCGACGGGTATATCGACGCTTCCGCCTGCGCCTTCCCTCAGTACACGTGGTTCCTCAAAAACATCAAGCACACCGTGCATCCCGCCGCCCAGATGGAATTCATCGACGCGCTCTTCGCGTTTGAGGGGCAGCCGACGGTGCGCGATCTGGCGGCGTATCCGCAGTTCCTGATCCTTACGTCGGCACAGACGCTCGTGCCGCTCACCGCAGATACGGACGAAGCCGCGGTCGTGGATCCAGTGCGGGGCAATACGCCTATTGAACGTTTCCGGATCATTCTGCGCGATTGGCGCACGATCTTCGAAAAGCTGTTCGCGCTGCTGCGGCAGGCGATCAGGAGATAATAGATGAATCACGCCGGACCGGGAAAATCCCGATCCGGCGTTTTTTCGTTGTCAGTTAGTCGTTGTCAGTTGATAGGGATCGGGGATGAATGATGAAAAATGAAAAATGAATTCCGAATTACGCATTCCGAATTCCGAATTTCAAACCATCTACGCTCTCTATACTCAAAACTCCGAACTCTGAACTCCGAACTCCGAACTCTTCACGATGGGCACGGTAAAGCTGTCCGTCAGTTGGGCCGTGTAGAAGTTGTACGTGTTCACCGTCACCGCGTCCGCCGTGATCTGCAGATTGATCCCGAGGCCGGTGTACCATTCGGTCTCGCCGGTATCCTCGTCGCACTCGGTCTCGCGGGGCAGGTTGATATTCCACAGATCGTCGCGGCCGTTAATGCGCTGTACGCTGATTCCGTGGCGATGCAGATGACCGCTGAAATAGTACACGTTGCCGTGCGCCGTGATCGCCTCACGGAATTCCCGGTCCAGATAGCTCAGCGGGTAATGGCATGCTACCAGCGCGGGAACGCCCGCCGCCGCGGCAGCGTCAAGCTGCCCGATGAACCAGTTCAGTTCTTCTTCGGAAAACACGATATCGTCGTCGCTGTTCGTATCGCTTGCGAGGGCGATGAACCGGCAGCCGTCCAGCACCCGGCTGTACCAGAGGCGGCTGATCGGGGCGCTCGCGTGGTAGGCGTTATACTGGTCTATGAAGCGGTCGCGTTTTTCCTCAAAATCGCCGTCGCCGTTGCCCACGTCGTGGTTGCCGCACACGGGCAGGATCTCCGCGTCCGGCAGCAGCCGCGCGGTGAGCCCGTTCAAAATATGGTATTCTCCGCCGAACCCGTTCATCGTGTTGTCGCCGCACATGATCAGCGCGTCGAACCCGGGCGTGTACTGCGTCATGTTCCGGAGCGAGCGCACGTAAACGTCCTTGCGGTAAAAATTGTTGCCCTCCATGTGGACGTCCGAGATCACGTTGACCTCGGCGATCACGTCCTCCGCCCGCGGCACGTTCTGCCCGTCCTTCACGTATCGCGGCGAACCCACCAGCATCACGGCCGCGTAAAACACAGCGATCAGACGCACGAAAAATCCTTTGAACTGAAACATCGTTATCCTCCTGACGCAATTCGTATGATCGGCAGTGTGATGCTTTCGATCAGCTCTGCCGCATAAAAGCTGTAAGTGTTGAGCGTTATTTCTTCCGCCGTGATCTGCACGTTCACGCCGTAGCCGGTGTACCACGTGGTTTCGCCGTTTTCTTCTTTACACTCGGTAAAAACGGGAAGATCGATATTCCAAAGGTCATCCCTTCCGTCGATCTGATGTACCGCAACGCCGGGGCGGTGCATATGGCCGCAGAAATAATACACGTTCCGGTGCGCGGTGATCGCGTCGCGTACCGCGTCGTCCATGTAATAAAGCGGGTAATGGCAGCCCACCAGCGTTGGGACGCCGGCTTCGCCCGCCGCGTCCAGCCGCGCGTTGAACCACCGGAGCTCCTCATCCGTAAAAGCGAGCGCGTCGCCGGCTTCGTCGATGTCTTCAGAGAGCGAAATGAACATACAGCCGTCCATCTCAATGCTGTACCACAGTCGGTCGATCGGCGCTTCCTTTTGCAGCGCGTTATACTGGTCGATAAAGCGATCCCGCATTTTCGTGAGGTCGTCGTCGCTTCCCCCGAGGTCGTGGTTGCCGCACACGGGCAGAACGTCGGCGTCGGGCAGCAGAAGGGAAGTGAGCCCGTTCAGAATGAAATATTCTCCGGGTTGTCCGTTCATCGTGTTGTCGCCGCACATGATCAGCGCGTCCAAGCCGGGCGTGTATTCCCTCATGTTGCGCATGCCCTGCACGTACACGTTTTTGCGGTAAAAATTGTTGCCCTCCATGTGGATATCCGAGATCACGTTCACGCTGGTCAGTACGTTATCGGCGCGGGGAAGCGCCTCGCCGCCCGTCACGCGCCCGGGCGAACCGATCAGCATTGCCGCCGCGTATATAAACGACAGCACGCGGATAAAAAAGCCTTTTATTCTATACAACCGAAACGTCCCCTTTCATATTTTTGTCCGTTCGCGCAGCAGGCGCTATTTTATCATTTCTTCAAATTCGGCTTCCGAGATCACGCGCACGCCCAGCTCGTTTGCCTTGCGCAGCTTGCTGCCCGCGTCCTCGCCCGCCAGCACGATGCCGGTCTTTTTGGAAACGCTGCCGCTGGTCTTGCCGCCGAAGCGCTCGATGATGGCCGAGGCCTCGTCCCGCGTGTAGCGCGTCAGCGCGCCGGTGAGCACGAACGTGATCCCGGCGAAGCGGTCGTCCGCCTTCTCTTCAAGGCTCTGCATGTTCACGCCGTATGCCTGCAGCCGGTCGATCAGCCGTCTGCTTTCGGGCAGCGAGAACCAGTCCGCCGCGCTTCGGGCCATCACCTCGCCGAAGCCCTCGATGCCTGCGATCTCCTCCGCCGAAGCCGCCGCCAGCGCGGGCAGGCTGCCGAAGCGGGAGGCCAGCAGCTTTGCCGCCTTCTGGCCGATGTGCTGTATCCCCAGCGCGAAGATGAGGCGCGAAACGTCGTTTTTCTTCGAGTTTTCAATGGCGGAGATCAGGTTCTCGGCACTCTTCTCGCCCATGCGGTCGAGAGAAGCGATATCCTCCGCCTTCAGCAGATAGATATCCGCCGCGTCCTTGATGCGCCCCTCGTTTACCAGCAGTTCGGCGATCCGTTCGCCGAGGCCCT
>JAFRSZ010000249.1 GCA_017439205.1 Clostridia bacterium | reverse complement strand
CGGCTGCACGATGCGAAGCTGCACCGGCCCCGCCAGCGCGACGACGGCGAAACCGACGCCCAGCAGCGCCTTGCCCGCGATCAGCAGGATATGCGCCGCCTTTTTCGGCTTTTTGCGGTAAAAGGGCAGCTGCGCCGCCGTAAGCGCCGCCTCGGCGGCAAGGAACCACAACACAAATACAACTATCATATTCATCGTTCTCTTTTTTCAAAAGCAATACCGCGCAGGGAGATCCCCCGCGCGGCAGGAATTGCAGTTGATTTACGGGGTAGGGTTATGTTGTTTCACCGGCGCTCTCAGGACACGGTTTCCGGCCCTTCGCCGTTCTTTACGCTGTCAACATAATCGCTGACCATCTTGTTTCTGCGCTCAGAGAGCTCATAGTACATCTGGGCGCGCTTTTTCTTGTTGATGGGCCACATCATCTTGGGAACGATGCCGAGAATGCTGGTGAGGAAAGGCACCACGGTGGAGAGCGCGAACAGCCAGAACTTGGTTTTCTCGCTCTGGGTGCCGATCTTCAGACCCTGCACGTAGCCAACCTTCTTCATCACGAAGTTGTTGATGGTGCCCATAAAGATCCCCTGCAGCTTGGCCACAAGCCCCTTGGCGACGCCGGTGGTGGCTTCCATTCGGTAGCCGTTTTTCCACTCGCAGTAGTCCATGGCCTCGTTCCACAGATCGGCGTTGATGACCTTGTTCACGCCGAACAGGATCTTTGCGAGGAACTCCGTAAAGCCGTAGGCGATCAGCATGGGCTTGAGCTTTAAGTAATTCTTATTGAGCATGCCCCAGCCGAAGAAGCCGAGCGTGACCATATCGCCGTAGAAATCGGAGCCGACCCACAGGAATTTACTCGAGAAGCGTTTTCTCAGCGGCGCGACGAAGGCGTATGAGATACTGCCCACCGGCGCGGAGATGCCGCTGACCAACGCCTTGGCCGTGTTGATCATTGAATCCCCGCCGAACACGTCGATCCAGTAGTTCTGCTGGCTTGTGCCGACGCCGAAGCCCGCGAGGAAATCGGAAAGCGTCATCAGCAGCACCGGGTAGTTGGTCACGATGGCCTTGAAGCCGGCCTTCAGATCGGGGCGCTCCAGCGACTGCGGCACGCGCTCCTTCGATACGAGGAAGAACCAGAACGTGAACGCCGAAGAGATCAGAGCGGTGCTCACGCCCATGCTCATGAATATGGTGCGCAGCTGTATCTTCCATTTGCCGGTGGTTATCATATCGTACATAAAGCCGAACACATAACCGGGCACATCCTCGCCCATATATCCCGTAAGCAGCTCGGTAAGGGTTATGAGCCGCACACGTTCGTTCGGGTTCGGCGTAATCGTACTCATGTATCCGCTGCTCGCCACGCCGGTAAAGGTGCCGGCCGTTTCGGTGATCACGCTGAACGCGAAATAAAAGATCAGCTTGGGCACGAACGTGCCGGAGGTGCCGGGGAAGAAATACGGAAGGAACCAGTAGAGAAGACCGATCAACGTCATCGGGATCTGGAAGAACACAAGGTACGGGCGGAATTTGCCCAGACGCGTTCTCGTGTTGTCCACGATGGCGGAGATGAACGTATCGTTGATGATGTCCCACGCGCCGGTAAACAGGCCAACGATGGCGGAAATGGTGAAGTCGATCTTAACGACGTCCCATATATAGCGCTGGCTGAATCCGTTGATGTTGAAGTGGTTGGACCAGTCGTTGAACAGATAGGCGACGGTCTCTTTTGTTCCGACATAGTTATAGCTTCGGAAAACGTTGGAATTCAGATCCTTTTCGTCCACCTGCACGGGCGCCTGCCCGTTTTTGTTCTCATCAGCCATTATCGGTTGCCACCTCCAGTTCCGTAATGTAAACGGTGAGTTCGTCCGTATACGTATGGCCGCCGTACTCCAGCGTCATCGTAACGGTGACCGGCTGATCCGACGCGCCGTTTACGCTCATTACGCCGTCCCCGTCGATCTTCAGCACCTCGGGATCGGACGGAACGAACGACAGATAAAACTCGTTTTCGCCGGGCGGGGACTGCTCCGCCTTGGTGGACGCGTCGTTGACCCTGACCGCCGCGGGAAGGGCCTCCATATCGCCGGGGTTCACCGCGATGCAGGCTTTGGTGAAGTGCGCGCCGTAATACTTGAACGATACCTTTTCGGTCGACTGATACGGCAGCTCCACGGCCTCAACGGGTGAAGCGAGCAGCCCGGCATATGCATCGGTGAGATGAAGCTGCGCTTTGATCTTATAGTCGCGCGTGATCTCCAGCGAAACGATCTCGTCGAAGGTCCGGGCGATCTTGAACTTCATGGTAACGCTCTTTACTTCAAACGCCGGGCTTTCCACGGTAAACGCGGGGGCGAAGATCTCTTCAAATCCGTGATAGGTATCGCCCTGCGGGATCGCGGCCGCGTCAACGGTAGCGGGGTCCACGTTCAGGGTAATGAAGTAGTAATCGTCGTCAATGTAGACGTTGTCGTCGTTATACCTGCCGCGTTCGGCGGTATAATCCAGGACCTGGGCATCGGTCACGTCGAACCGGTATACGCCCTTGCCGCCGCACTTAAGCACGCCGCTTTCCTTCGGATAAAGGTTTTTGACCCGATCGTTCTCATCGGCGTGCTCCCAGATATAGGCAATGATCTCACGGTCGGCGTCGGAAAGAGAGGCCGTGATGCCCTCGTCGTAGTCCTTCAGCTTCGCGTCCGTATGCCAGCTGCCCTCCACGTCGTCCGCCTGTACGGCGGCGTTATACAGCTCTTTCACATAGGCGACCGTTTCTGCCTTGCTTTTCGGCAGCTCGCTCTTGGAGGCGAGCGTGGCGTCCGGGAGCGTAAACTTCGGCTTGTTGAGCTCGTGTTTCGCGTAGACGCCTACGAAGGTAAAGCACGCGCCGAGCAGTATGATGATCGCCAATACGACCGGAACGATCTTTTTTACGTTTCTCTTGGGCTTGCTCATACCTCTTTGCCCTCCATTTCCGCTTTCAGCGCCTCCTCCAGCGCCTTCATGCGCTCTTCACGCTCGTCCTCGCTCTCAAAGACGGGCAGCGG
>JAFRSZ010000248.1 GCA_017439205.1 Clostridia bacterium | reverse complement strand
ACGCTGCCGGCAAGGCCTGTTTTTATGAAAGGAGCGGTGAAAACATGAACGAAAAGATCCGTATCCTGAAATGTTTTGACCCCGCGTTTACGGTCACGGAAGAGGCGGTCGCCCCTTTTCTTCCGCTTTTTTCCGCCGTTTTCTCCCCCGTTACCGTTTTTCCCGGCTTTTGCGACGTGCACGTGCATTTTCGCGAGCCGGGTTTTTCTTATAAAGAGACGATCAAAAGCGGCAGCGCGGCCGCTGCCCGCGGCGGGTACACCGCCGTATGCACGATGCCGAACCTGAACCCAGTGCCGGACTGCATCGAGCACCTGAACGCGCAGCTTGAGATCATAAGCAGGGACGCCCGCGTGCGGGTACTGCCCTACGCCGCGATCACCGTGGGCGAAAAGGGAAAAAGGCTCTCGGATATGGAAGCCCTCGCCCCCCTTTGCGCCGCCTTTTCGGACGACGGCAGAGGCGTGCAGGATGAAGACATGATGCGGCTTGCGATGCGCACGGCAAAACGGCTCGGCAAGCCGATCGCCGCCCACTGCGAGGCAAACGAACTGCTGCGCGGCGGATATATCCACAACGGCGCTTACGCCAAAGCCCACGGGCACAAAGGCATTTGCAGCGAAAGCGAATGGCGGCAGATCGCGCGCGACGTGCGCCTCGCCGCCGAGACCGGCTGCGCCTACCACGTATGCCATATCTCGACGAAAGAAAGCGTGGAAATCATCCGCGAAGCCAAAAAGGCCGGCGTGGACGTCACCTGCGAGACCGCGCCGCATTACCTGCTGCTGGACGATACCTTCCTGCAGGAGGACGGGCGTTGGAAAATGAATCCGCCGCTGCGTTCCCCCGCGGACCGGGAAGCCCTGATCGAAGGCGTGCTGGACGGCACCGTAGACATGATCGCCACGGACCACGCGCCGCATTCCGCCGCGGAAAAGGCAAAAGGGCTCGCGGGCAGCGCCTTCGGCGTCGTGGGGCTCGAAACGGCCTTCCCCGCCCTGTATACGGGCCTTGTGAAGAAAAACATCATTTCGCTTGAAAAACTGACGGACCTGATGGCGGTGAACCCCCGCAAACGCTTCGGCATCCCGGCGGACGGCTTCTGCGTATGGGATCTGAACGCCGAATACGCCGTAGACCCGACGGACTTTCTTTCCAAAGGCAGATCGACGCCCTTTGAAGGCGCGCGGGTATACGGGCGGAACCTGCTCACGGTTTCGCAAAACAAAACGGTTTACAGCAAAATATAATTCCGAATTCCGCATTCCGAATTCCGAATTGACTTACGGAGGAAGTATAAAATGGCAAAAAGAACAGACGTAAAAAAGGTACTCATCATCGGCTCCGGCCCCATCGTGATCGGGCAGGCGGCGGAATTCGACTACGCGGGCACGCAGGCCTGCCTCGCCCTGAAGGAAGAGGGCTACGAGGTGATCCTGTGCAATTCCAACCCCGCCACCATTATGACGGACACCAGCATTGCCGATAAGGTATATATGGAGCCCCTCACGCTGGAATACATCGCGCGCATCCTGCGCTACGAGCGGCCGGACGCCATCGTTCCCGGCATCGGCGGCCAGACCGGCCTGAACCTCGCGATGCAGCTCGATAAAAAGGGCATCCTCAAAGAGTGCGGCACCCGTCTTTTGGGCACGCCCGCCGAGAGCATCGAACGCGCGGAGGACCGCGAGCTGTTCAAGGAGATGTGCCAGTCGATCGGCGAGCCCGTGATCCCCAGCGAGATCACCTACGATCTTGAAGAAGCCAAGGCGGCCGCGGAACGCATCGGATACCCGGTGGTGCTGCGTCCCGCGTTCACGCTGGGCGGCACCGGCGGCGGCTTTGCCAACAACGAAGAAGAGCTTTACGAGATCGGCGTGAACGCCTTCCGCCTTTCGCCCGTGCATCAGGTGCTGATCGAAAAGAGCGTGAAGGGCTACAAGGAGATCGAGTTTGAGGTGATGCGCGACGCCTACGACCACGCCATCACGATCTGCGGCATGGAAAACGTGGACCCCGTGGGCGTGCACACCGGCGACAGCATCGTGGTTGCGCCCATCCTCTCGCTAAACGATCACGATCTGAAGATGCTCAACGATTCCGCAATCAAGATCATCCGCGAGCTGAAGATCGAGGGCGGCTGCAACGTGCAGTTCGCGCTGCACCCAGAAACGAGCGAATATTACCTGATCGAAGTGAACCCCCGCGTTTCGCGCTCCTCGGCGCTCGCCTCCAAGGCCAGCGGCTACCCGATCGCCCGCGTGACCGCGAAGATCGCCATGGGCATGGCGCTGGAGGAGATCCCGGTGGCGGGCGGCACCGCCGCCATCGAGCCCAGCCTCGATTACATCGTGGCGAAGTTCCCCCGCTTCCCGTTCGATAAATTCACCGACGCGTCGAACGCGCTGGGCACGCAGATGAAGGCCACCGGCGAAGTGATGGGCATCGGCTCCACGCTTGCCGAGTGCTTCCTGAAATCGGTGCGTTCCCTTGAAACGGACGTGTGCCACCTGTACGCGCCGAAATTCGACTCCTTCTCCGAAGAAGAGCTTTTTGAGTATATCTCCACCTTCCGCGCCGACGGCATCTTCGCCGTAACCGAGCTGATCGCCCGCGGGGCGGACCTGAAGAAGATCCACGAGGTGACGATGATCACCGATCTGTTCCTCGAGTGCCTGAAAGACATCATCGACATGGAGAATCTTCTCAGCGCCAACCCGTGGAACACCGAAACCATGGCGGCGGCAAAGGCCATGGGCTTCAGCGACGGCTATATCGCGCGGCTGTGGAAGACCGACGAGCTCAGCGTATATAAAGCCCGCAGGGCCGCGGGGCTGAAGCCCGTGTTCCGCATGGTGGATACGCTGCACACCGGCAAATACATCGCCTATCTGTACTCTTCGTACCGCAATCTGGTGGACGGCAGTGTTAAGAACGAATCGCGCCTCACCGAAAAGAAGAAGATCGTGGTGCTGGGCGCGGGCCCGATCCGCATCGGGCAGGGCGTGGAATTCGACTACTCCACCGTGCACGCGGTGCAGACCATCAAGCGCGCGGGATATGAGGCCATCATCATCAACAACAACCCCGAAACCGTTTCCACGGACTACACCACCGCCGACAAGCTCTATTTCGAGCCCCTCACCCCCGAGGACGTGATGGCGATCATCGATTTTGAGAAGCCGGAGGGCGTGATCGCCTCGCTCGGCGGCCAGACCGCCATCAACCTCGCGCAGCCGCTGATGGACCGGGGCGTGAAGATCATCGGCACGGACTGCGCCGCCATCGAGCGCGCCGAGAACCGCGACAGCTTCGAGAAGATCCTGATAGAGCTCGGCATCCCCCAGCCCAAGGGCCGCGCGGTGACGAAGATCGAAGACGGCGTGAAGGCCGCCGAGGAGATCGGCTACCCCGTGCTGGTGCGCCCGAGCTTCGTGCTGGGCGGCAGGGCCATGCAGATCGTGGCCAACGAAACGCAGCTCCGGCAGTACCTGAAGACCGCCGTGGCGATCGACGCGGACAAGCCCGTGCTGGTGGATAAGTACATCGCAGGCAAAGAGGTGGAGGTCGACGCCATCTGCGACGGCATCGACGTGTTCGTGCCCGGCATCATGGAGCTGGTGGAACGCACCGGCATCCATTCGGGCGACTCCATCAGCGTGTACCCCGCCTTCAGCATCTCGGACAAGGTGAAGGGCGTGATCCTGCAGTATGCGAAGAAGCTGGGCCTCGGCATCGGCATCGTGGGGCTGTTCAATATCCAGTTCATCGTGGATAAGGACGACAACGTGTTCATCATCGAGGTGAACCCGCGCTCCTCCCGCACCGTGCCCTTCCTCTCGAAATCCACCGGCTACTCGCTGGCGGACATCGCCACCGAGGTGATTCTGGGCAAATCGCTGAAGGAGCAGGGCATCTTCTGCCTGTATCCCGAAGAAAAGAAACGCCACTACGTGAAGGTGCCGGTGTTCTCGTTCAACAAGATCAAGGGACTGGACGCCTACCTGAGCCCCGAAATGAAATCCACCGGCGAAGCCATCGGCTACGACGACAACTTCAACCGCGCGCTGTTCAAGGCCCTGCAGGCCAGCGGCATGCGGCTGCAGAAATACGGCACCGTGTTCGCCACCATCGCGGATAAGGACAAGGCCGAGGCGCTGCCGCTGATCCGCCGCTTCTATAACCTCGGCTTCAACATCCAGGCCACCGAGGGCACCGCGAGATTCCTGAAGGAAAACGGCATCCGCACCCATATACTGAAGAAGATCCGCGACGGCAGCGACGAGATCCCGGAAGCGCTCAGGCAGGGCTACATCGCCTACGTGCTGAACACCCGCGATATCGGCGAAACAAAGAGCGACAGCGACGGGCAGAAGATCCGCCAGCTCGCCACCGAGAACAACGTGAGTATCTTCACCTCCCTCGATACCGTCAAGGTGCTGCTGGACGTGCTTGAGGAGATCACGCTGACCATTTCGACCATTGACGCCTGAATGCAATTCGGAATTCGGAATGCGGAATTCGGAATTAAATGGACCGGGATCCGCATACGTTCATTTTTCATTGTTCATTTTTCATCAATAAAAAAGAGTTCGATCCTATGAAAAACGTCAAATTTATGATACAGTCCAACCTTTCTTTGACCGCCTCGGTTTACGAGATGCGGCTGGCCGGCGATACGGCGGGCATTTTACCCGGGCAGTTCGTGAACGTTCAGGTGCCGGGGTTTTACCTGCGGCGGCCCATCAGCGTATGCGGCTGCGAAGAAGGGCTGCTCACCCTTGTTTATAAAACCGTGGGGCACGGCACCGAAGCCATGGCGCGGATGCAGCCCGGCGATACGCCGGACCTGCTCACCGGCCTCGGCAACGGGTACGATCTCTCAAAGGCGGGCGATGCTCCCCTGCTGATCGGCGGGGGCGTGGGCGTGCCGCCGCTGTATTATACCGCGAAAAAGCTGCTGGAGCGGGGCGTGACGCCCGCGGTGATCCTCGGCTTCAACACGAAGGATGAGATCTTTTACGAAAACGAATTCCGGGCGCTCGGCTGCGGCGTGACCGTGACCACGGCCGACGGCTCTTACGGCGTAAAGGGCTTCGTGACCGACGCGCTGCCGGAGCGTTACACATATTTCTACGCCTGCGGGCCGAAACCGATGCTGAAGGCGGTGTGCGCAAAAACGGCGTCCGGGGGCGAACTCAGCCTTGAGGAACGCATGGGCTGCGGCTTCGGCGCCTGCATGGGCTGCAGCATACAGACCGCGAACGGTCCGAAACGGGTATGCAAAGAAGGGCCGGTGTTCAAAAAGGAGGATCTGCTGTGGGAAGACTGAGCGTGAATTTATGCGGGATCGAACTGGAGAATCCCGTGATCCCCGCCAGCGGGACCTTCGGGTTCGGCTATGAATTCGCCGAGCTGTACGATATCAACGTGCTGGGCACGTTCTCGTTCAAGGGCACCACAAGAGAGCCGCGCTTCGGCAATCCCACCCCGCGCATCGCGGAGTGCACCGCGGGCATGATCAACGCCGTGGGGCTGCAGAACCCGGGCGTGGAAAAAGTGCTCACCGAAGAACTGCCGAAGCTGAAGGCGTGTTTTCGCAAGCCCGTGATGGCGAACGTGAGCGGCTTCAGCGTGGAGGATTACGCGTATACCGTGCAGAAGCTGGACGCGGAAGAGCAGATCGGCTGGTTCGAGGTGAACGTGAGCTGCCCCAACGTGCACGGCGGCGGCATGAGCTTCGGCACTTCGCCCGAGGCAGCGGCGCAGGTGACCGCGGCGGTACGCGGCGTGACAAAAAAACCGGTGCTCGTAAAGCTCTCGCCCAACGTGACCGATATCGTGCCCATCGCCAAAGCGTGCGAGGCGGCGGGGGCGGACGGCGTCAGCCTGATCAACACCCTGCTCGGCATGCGCATCGACCTGAAAACAAAGCGCCCGGTGATCGCGAACGTGATGGGCGGATTCTCCGGCCCGGCGATATTGCCGGTGGCGCTCAGAATGGTATACCAGACCGCAAAGGCGGTGAACATCCCCGTGGTGGGCATGGGGGGCGTCGGCACCGCCGAGGACGTGATCGAGATGATGCTGGCGGGCGCATCCGCCGTGGAAGTGGGCGCTGCGAACCTGACCGATCCCTTCGCCTGCCCGAAGATCATAGAAGCCCTGCCCAAAACGATGGACAGATACGGAATCAAAAATTTAAAGGATATCATAGGAGGCGCGTTCCATGGGTAAAGACGTGATTATCGCCTGCGATTTCGCAGGCGCGGCGGAAACCTTCCGGTTTCTCGATCGATTCACCGGCCGCAAGCCCTTTGTAAAGATCGGCATGGAGCTTTTCTACGCCGAGGGCCCTGAGATCGTAAGGGAATTGAAGCGGCGCGGGCACAGGATCTTTCTGGATCTGAAGCTGCACGACATACCGAACACCGTAAAAAAAACGATGGCGGTGCTTTCATCGCTGGACGTGGATATCGTGAACCTGCACGCGGGCGGCACGGCGCCGATGATGAGAGCCGCGCTGGAGGGCCTGACCCGCCCGGACGGCACGCGCCCGCTGCTGATCGCGGTGACGATGCTCACCAGCACCGACCAGCAGACGATGGAAAACGACCTGCTCATCAGAGAGCCCATCGCGGACGTGGTGCTGCACTACGCGAAAAACGCGAAGGCGGCGGGGCTGGACGGCGTTGTCTGCTCCCCGCTGGAGGCGGCGAAGGTGCATGAGGCCTGCGGCGCGGACTTTCTGACGGTGACGCCCGGCGTACGCTTCGCGGACGGCGACAGGGGCGACCAGAAACGCGTGATGACCCCCGCCGAGGCCGACCGCATCGGCTCGGACTACATCGTGGTGGGCAGGCCCATCACCGCGGCAGAGGACCCCGTTAAGGCGTATGAAAGGTGCATGATTGAATTCGGAATTCGGAATTCGGAATTCGGAATTCGGAATTGTCTGAATAAACTATACCCATGAAAATGGACACATGGAAAAGTGCAGAAGGACAGACAGTCCCAAAAGAACGGACAGCAGAAAAGTGCAAAAACCCAAAGTGTGGACAGTTTTCAAGATGCAGAGTTGCAAAAGGTATAGAGATT
>JAFRSZ010000247.1 GCA_017439205.1 Clostridia bacterium | reverse complement strand
CACGACGAAGTTCTTGACGTACTTGAGCTCCTTGACCTCGCCTACCAGCGGGATCATGATCTCGGGCACGATGTTCCAGTCCGGATGCGCCTTGTTGATGTTGATGGCGGCGCGGATGACCGCGGCGGTCTGCATCTCGGCGATCTCGGGGTAGGTGACGGCCAGACGGCAGCCGCGGTGGCCCATCATCGGGTTGAACTCATGCAGGGAGTTGATGATGGCCTTGATCTCGGCAACGCTCTTGTTCTTGGCGGCGGCCAGCTTCTCGATTTCGGCTTCCTCGGTGGGAACGAACTCATGGAGCGGCGGATCCAGGAAACGGATGGTTACCGGGTCGCCTTCGAGGGCTTCGTAAAGCTGCTCGAAGTCGCTCTGCTGATAGGGCAGGATCTTTTCGAGCGCGGCTTCTCTTTCTTCTACGGTGTCGGAGCAGATCATCTCGCGGAACGCGGCGATCCTGTCTTCTTCAAAGAACATATGCTCGGTACGGCAAAGGCCGATGCCCTCGGCGCCCAGCTCCTTTGCCTTCTTCGCGTCGGTGGGCGTGTCGGCGTTGGTGCGGACCTTCAGGGTGCGGTACTTGTCCGCCCAGCCCATGATGCGGCCGAATTCGCCGGCGATCTGCGCGTCCACGGTGGGGATGATGCCGTCGTAGATCTTGCCGGTGGTGCCGTCGATGCTGAGGAAGTCGCCCTCATGGAACACCTTGCCCGCAAGGGTAAACTGCTTGTTTTCTTCGTCCATGATGATGTCGCCGCAGCCGGATACGCAGCATTCGCCCATGCCGCGGGCCACAACGGCGGCGTGGCTGGTCATACCGCCGCGAACGGTCAGGATGCCCTGCGCGGCCTTCATGCCGGTGATGTCTTCGGGGCTGGTCTCAAGACGCACAAGGATCACCTTTTCGCCTCTGGCGGCCCATGCTACGGCGTCTTCAGCCGTGAACACGACCTTGCCGCAGGCGGCGCCGGGGGAAGCGCCCAGGCCCTTGCCGATGGCCTCCGCCTTCTTGATGGCGGCGGGATCGAACTGCGGGTGCAGAAGGGTGTCGAGGTTTCTGGGATCGATCATCGCAACGGCCTCTTCCTCGGTGCGCATGCCCTCGTCCACGAGGTCGCAGGCGATCTTCAGAGCGGCCTGCGCGGTGCGCTTGCCGTTACGGGTCTGCAGCATGAAGAGCTTGCCGTTTTCAACGGTGAACTCCATATCCTGCATATCTCTGTAATGGGATTCGAGGATCCTGCAAACGTCGGTGAACTGCTTGAAGGCCTCGGGGAACTTCTGCTCCGTCTCGCTGATGTGCATCGGGGTGCGCACACCGGCAACCACGTCTTCGCCCTGCGCGTTGGTCAGGAATTCGCCGAACAGGCCCTTCGCGCCGGTGGCGGGGTCGCGGGTGAAGGCAACGCCGGTGCCGCAGTCGTCGCCCATGTTGCCGAACGCCATGCTCTGTACGTTAACGGCGGTGCCCCAGGAATAGGGGATATCGTTGTCGCGGCGGTATACGTTGGCGCGGGGGTTGTCCCAGCTGCGGAATACGGCCTTGATCGCGCCGAACAGCTGCTCGATGGGATCGCTCGGGAAATCGGCGCCGATCTTGCTCTTATATTCGGCCTTGAACTGATTGGCGAGCTCCTTGAGGTCGTCGGCGGTGAGCTCAACGTCCTGCTTCACGCCGCGGGCGGCCTTCATTTCGTCGATGAGGGCCTCAAAATACTTTTTGCCGACCTCCATAACAACGTCGGAATACATCTGGATGAATCTTCTGTAGCAGTCCCACGCCCAGCGGGGGTTGCCGCTCTTCTTGGCGAGCACTTCCACGACCTGCTCGTTGAGGCCGAGGTTCAGAATGGTGTCCATCATGCCGGGCATCGAGGCGCGGGCGCCGGAACGCACGGAAACGAGAAGCGGATTCTCGATATCGCCGAACTTTTTGCCGGTGATCTCTTCCATCTTGGCAATATATTCCATGATCTCCGCCTGAATTTCGGGGTTGATCTGTCTGCCGTCTTTATAATACTGGGTGCAGGCCTCGGTGGTGATGGTGAAGCCCTGCGGTACGGGCAGGCCGATGTTGGTCATTTCTGCAAGGTTCGCGCCCTTGCCGCCGAGAAGCTCGCGCATGTTGGCGTTGCCTTCGGTGAACAGATAAACAAACTTTTTGCTCATGTTTTTTCCTCCGTTATTTTTTGCCTTGCGGCGTATTTCCTGTTTTTTTCGCACGCGCTTTCACTGCGCACGCTTAAAACTTATTATATCAGAATAAATATTGTATTTTCAATAGTCTTTTTCTATAAAATATAAAGAGTTTTCACAATCAAAAATATCAAATATTTCATATTGCCGAACCGTCGTACGGGCCGCGGGGCGCCGGAAGGCGCGTAAACAGCGGTTCGCCCTGCGAAAAACGCACCTCGAGCGTCGTGTCGTCCACGGGCAGAACGGCCTCTTCCGGGTGGTATTTCAGTATCGTTTCATACCGGTCGCGCATGCGCTTATCGATCATTTCTTTCTTTTCGGGGATCAGCACGTACCGCGCTCTGATGTTTTTGTACAGCGCTTCGTCCCGGTTGATGCAGTGGTGTGCCGCCTGCAGAAAGGTGCAGTCCGCTTCGCCCCGCGCGTACCTTGCCAGCAGCACGTCGCCGTTCTCCTCCGGGATATCCGCCAGCAGCGTGAGCGAGAAATCGGGCGCGGTGAGCTTTACCACGGCGCTGGTCTCGTTTACGCCGCTGTACCGCCGCTCGCCCTCGGGGTGCAGCACGTCCTCGTGCGTCAGAAGCACGTCAAATGTGACGCCGCAGAGCGTGAACCTCTGCCCGGCGTGCAGCTTCAGGTAGTTCGCTTCCGGCGCGAATTCGCCGAGCCGCCGTTTCATCAGCGATATATACGGCTCCATGCGCAGCAGGGCGGGGGAGGGGAAGTTGAACGCCGCGCGCTCTACCCGCAGCGTATCCGCGTATACCCGCATCATTTTTAAGAAAAACTCCATATGGTCGTTGTGCGGATGGGTGCAGAACCAGAGCGCCACGGTAACGGTATCGCTCCCCGCCTGCGCGCGCAGCGTCTTCATGCAGTCCGCGCAAGCTGCGTCGGTGGCCTGCTCGTATTCGCCGCCGTCCACCACAATGAATTCGCCGTTTGCGAGGCGTATCGCGTAAAACATGCCGCAGTCGCAGGTCACGCCGGGGCGCATCTCGTCGTAATAAAGGCCGTACTGCGTCAGGATCTCGCCGCCGGGCGGGGCCTCGGGGCAGCCGGAGGCAAACGCAGCAAGCGGCATGCCGGCGTTGTCTTCAATGATGCGGGCGCGCTTTTCGGCGAAAATGTAATAGGCGTATACGAGCGCGCCGTCCTTTGAAAGCTCCCGGTAAAGCCCGGAGGGCTCGTCCCGCCGCCACGTGCAGACAAAGCCCGTTTCTTCGAGCTTCAGGATATAGGCTTCAAACGTTTCCGGGTCCGTTTCGTCAACGATCCGTATAAAACAGGCGTCCGCGGGCGCGGCGTGAGTGAGGTCGTCCGAGAGGCCCGCGCCGTCGGGCAGCCGGCCACGGTCGGTCCCGCCCTCATACGCGGGAAGTTCGGTGCGCATTTTGGTTTCCCCCTTTTTGATCGCGGATTTTACGAACACTATTATACCGGAACCGGAATCGTGATGTCAAGACGGATATGAGAGAGCGCCGCGGCGCATTTTTTCAAAAAACCTTTCTTCCCGCCCTTG
>JAFRSZ010000246.1 GCA_017439205.1 Clostridia bacterium | reverse complement strand
TCACCCTTGCGCTGAGGGCCGTCGAGGATCATCTGGTCGCCGGTGTAGGCGTGGATGGTGCTCATGATACCGCTCTGGATCGGCGCGTAAGCGTTCAGGGCCTTGGCCATCGGAGCAAGGCAGTTCGTGGTGCAGGAAGCGGCGGAGATGATCTGATCCTCAGCGGTGAGGGTATCTTCATTTACGCTGAAAACGATGGTCTTGAGGTCTTTGCCCGCGGGCGCGGAGATAACGACCTTCTTGGCGCCGGCGTTGATGTGCGCCATGCTCTTATCCTTGGAGCAGTAGAAACCGGTGCACTCAAGCACCACGTCCACACCGAGGTCGCCCCAGGGCAGCTCGGCGGCGTTGGCCATGGCGTAGATCTTCAGGGTCTTGCCGTCCACGGTGATGGTGCCGGCTTCGTCGTCTGCGGATACGGTGTGCAGGTTCTCGCCGATCACGCCGCAGTAACCCTTCTGGGCGGTGTCGTACTTGAGAAGGTTCGCAAGCATCGAGGGCTTGGTGAGGTCGTTGATCGCAACCACTTCGTAACCTTCCGCGCCGAACATCTGACGGAACGCAAGACGGCCGATGCGGCCGAAACCGTTGATAGCAACTTTAACAGACATGTTTTTTTCCTCCGTTTTATCAAACTTTATTTTTTCATCGTATATTATACCGAAAACCGCGCGCATTGCAAGCCATTTGTTAAATTTTTAACCGGCGGATAAAAATTTTGGTTGTTTAACTAAATTCTGCCGGTAAATAAAAACGTTTTCCGGTAAAAAAATTCACCGGTTCACGATATTTTGCGGCGTTCCCGCGAGGAACGCGGCGATGTTGCGGTCGAGAACGTCCAGCAGGCGCACGCGGGTCTCATAGGGCGACCACGCGATGTGGGGCGTGAGGAACACGTTCTTCGCCGTGAGGATCGGGTTATCCGCCTTCGGCGGCTCTGAGGAGAGCACGTCCGCGCCGAACCCGCCGAGCCTGCCGCAGTTCAGGGCGTCCGCCACGTCCCGCTCCACGATCTCCTGCCCGCGGGCGTTGTTCACGAGAAACGCGCCGGGCTTCATTTTCTCGATGAAGCATCTGTTCACCAGCCCCGCCGTTTCGGGCGTCATCGGCGCATGGAGCGATAAAAAGTCGCACTGGGGGAGCATCTCGTTCAGAGAGCAGAACGTCACCGGGGCGTCCGGATATTTTTCGGGGTGCGCGGTATGGGCGAGAACCCGCATACCGAAGGCGAGGGCGATCCTCGATACCCTTCTGCCGATATCGCCGTAGCCGATCACGCCCATGGTTTTGCCGTCGAGTTCCGCCAGCGGCGCCACCATATAGCTGAAATCCGGGCAGTTCACCCAACCCCCCGACAAAACGCTTTCGGAATGCTGCGCCACGCGGTTGCAGTATTCCAGAATAAAGGCGAAGGTCTGCTGCGCCACGCTCGCGCCGGAATACCCGGGCACGTTGGCCACCGCCACGCCGCGCTCGGTGCAGGCGGCCACGTCGATCACGTTGTATCCGGTGGCGAGCACCGCGATCAGCCGAAGCGAAGGAAGCCGCTCCACGGCGGCGCGGGAGATCACGGTTTTGTTGACGATCACGATCTCGGCGTCCTTCGCGCGGTCGATCACCAGCGCCTCGGAGGGCGTGCGGTCGTATACCGTTACCTCTCCGTATTTTTTCAGAAAATCCCAGCTCAGGTCGCCGGGGTTGGCGGCGTGAGCGTCCAATATTACGATGTTCATAGATTAACCTTTCTGTTGAGTGGCCAGTGGTCAGTGGTCAGTGGTCAGTGGCCACTAATCACCGCAGGGTAAAACTGGTATTATCGTCGTCCAGCCCGTATTTGCCGATGGTTTTTTCAACCAGCGGAAGGAACTCAACGGATTTTCCGTTGACGTTGATCTTGATAAACTTCGCGAACCTGCCGATCACGCCCATGATCGCGGCGTATTCCGGCGTGCCGTAAACGTACGGCGCGTTGCCGGTGAAGCAGTTGCGCACCAGCTCCCGGGCAAGGTCGACAAAGAGCGTATCCCGGATCTCCTCGGGGCATTTCACGCACAGGGTTTTGCAGAGCCTGCCCACGGTAACGCCGTTGAGATAGCCGCCCACCTTTTCCACCACGTTTCTCACGCCCTCGGGCGCTTCCTTCATGCCGAGCTTGCCGAGGAAACGGGCGGGATCGTCGCGCATCGAGGTGAGGTAGGTATCGATCATCATATCGAACTGGCGCCTGAAGTATTCGTCCTTGGTGAGCCCCTCCAGATCCCAGTCGAAATCCGGCACGGGCAGCGTTTCAAGCTGCACCCTGTAGTTGTCCGTAATCGTGACCAGCCGCATCGAGGCCGGGCAGCCGATCAGCGAACCGGTGCACACGTCGTAAAACAGGTTGCCCTTTTCGGTGACTTTTTTGTTCACGGCCTGGTTGTGCATGTGGCCGGTAAAGCACAGGTGCACGCCCTCGTCCGCGAGGAGCGTGGTGATATAATCGGCGTTCTTCATGACCACCTCGCCGCCCAGCAGCCCGAACAGCGGCACGCCCGGCAGCAGCGGATAGTGGCTCATCGCGATCATGGTCTCGCCGTCCTCCCGCGCCTTTTTGGTCTGCTTCAGGATCCACTCGATCTGCCGCGCGGTGTAGGTGTGGTTCTTTTTGCAGTCGCCGTCGTTATTCAGGGCCAGCAGCCGCAGACCGGGCGCGAGCTGCGCCACGTACGAAAGATTTTCGCGGTCCACCGCAATGGCGTCCGAGAAGCCGAATTCGTAGTAAAGGTCAAACAGCTCTTCCCGCTTCGTGCCCTCCGGCTCCAGGCGGCCGGTCTCGTCGAAGGCAAAGGGATGGTCGTTGAAATCGTGCCCGGCGGTGATCACGAAGACGCGCTTGCCGTGGGCCTTCAGATCCTTCAGCAGCTCGATAAAGCCCAGATGGCTCTCCTTTTCGCCGTTGAACGAAAGGTCGCCCGCGATCAGCACCGTATCGGCCAGATCGGTGCCGTTCAGAAAGCGGAAGGCCGCTTCGTTGATCTTCTGCGTTTCGGCGAAGCACTTCTGCTCGTATTTCATGAATTCTTTGTACGCTTCGCCACGGCAGCCGAGCTTTTCGGCGAAATAATGGGTATCCGTAATCAGAAAAAACCTGAATTCGCTCATGGTAGTCCTCCTTTTTAATATCTCTGTTTCCGTTTATTTTCTTCCCTGCCGCACCTGCTCGTAACAGCTCTGCACGGCGGAGGTATTGCGTACGCTCGAATAGCCGTTGCACATGGTGTTGATCTCGTTCTGCAGGTAGGGCTCGCTCACCGCGACGAGGCAGGCATCGCGGTACCGTTTGAACAGATCGCCGTCCGCGAGGATATCCGCCCGGTAAACCAGAAAGATCTCGTCCTCAAACAGGAACACGGCGGCCCTGCCCTCTTCCACGCTGCGCACGGCGCCGTAGAAACCGGCGGGATAATACGGGTCGCCGTCGGCGATCACCTCGGTGACCATGGATTGCTGCACCGCCACCGTGCCGGTGCTGATCAGCGTTGCGAAGGCGTAGTCCACGCCCGCGCCCCTGTTGATGGTATCGGCGGCGGCGTCATATTTTTCGCGCACTGCGGCAAGCTGCTCTTCGGTGAACGGCACGCGGTTCCCGTAGACGTCGGCGCCGTACACGGTGCTGCGCACCACCTTGAACGCGGCGTAGGCAGCGGCGAAGTAAGCTTTCAGCTCGTCGTCCGAAAGGGGGGAGGCCCCGTTCGTATCGTACAGCGCGCGCCGCAGCCGTTCGGTGAAGGACCGGCTCGTCTGCAGCTTCATAAAGGTCTGCTTCGATACGCCCACCTTCTTATAGTGTTCGCCGAAGATGTTCCACAGGGCGTTGCCGCGTTCGGAGGTCTCGGCCGTCTGCGCATCGGTGAGCGCCAGCCCGCGGGAGGCAAACGCCGAATTCACCGCAACGTAACGGATGCACTGCTCGGTGGCGTAGCGGATGCGCGCCTCCTTGCTGGAGATGCCGGCGTCCCCGAAGGCGATATCCAGATAATAGCGGAAGATCTCACCGTCCAGCGGAGTCCCGTTCACGGTGAGAGGATATTCGGTCTTCTCCGCCCTGCCGCCGCAGCCCGTAAGGGCGCAGAGGACCGCGGCAAACACCAGAACGGCACAGAGCGCTTTTTTCACCGCGATCCCTCCTTTTGCTGAATATTAATTCCAGTATAGCACAGATGAGCGGTATCTTCAAGCGGTAATTCCCGTAAACAATAAATTGACTTTTTGAACGGTTTTTGATATGCTTTGATTGAACGGAAGGGAGGGGGACGCCGTGCTGAAAAAAGCTTACGTGGAGATCACGGACGTCTGCAATCTCAGCTGCGGCTTCTGCCGCGGCACGTCGCGGCCTCCCCGTTTCATGCCGCCGGAGGATTTCGCCGTGATCGCGGGAAAGCTGCGCCCCTTTACCGAATATATCTACCTGCACCTGCTGGGCGAACCGCTGCTGCACCCGCAGCTCGAAGAGATCCTTTCGATATGCAGAAGCCTCGGCTTCAGGGTGACGGTCGTCACCAACGGCGTTCTAATGGACGCCGCGGCCGCAGCGCTGAACGAATGCGGGTGCCTGTATAAGATCTGCTATTCGCTGCACGCCTACGAAGCCAACAACATGCCCATCACCGCCGAAGCGTATCTGGATCCCATTATGCGGTTCGCGAAGCAGAGCGCGGAAACCGGCGTGATCAACGTATTCAAGCTCTGGAACGGCGGCGGGCGGAACACGCTGAACGATACGATCATAAATACGCTTTGCGCGTATTTCGGCGCGTCGCCCGTATCCGCGCGCAACGGCTTTACTTTGGGCGAACGCCTGTATCTCGACCTTGCGGACCGTTTCCGCTGGCCGGACCTCGCCGCGGACGAAACGCCGCCGCGCTTCTGCATGGCGCTGCGCGACCAGCTTGGCGTACTGTGCGACGGCACCGCCGTTCCCTGCTGCCTCGACGCGGACGGGACGCTGCGGCTCGGCAACCTGTTGACGGACAGCGTGGAGGAAATTTTAAACAGTGAACTCGCGAAGCGCATCAAAGAGGGCTTTTCGCAGGGTAAAGCCACGGAAAACCTGTGCAGAAGGTGCGATTTTGCAAAACGGAAATTCGGATAACAAACAACTCAACACTCAAAACGCACAGAAACAATTATAAAGCGTGGCGGCTCACAGACCCACCACGGCGATATGTTGCTGCGCAACGCGATATATTTGCTGCGCAAATGCGATATACGTTCACTAACGTTTCCGTGCGATATGATATGAATTCCTGTTCTCGTCCCGAAGGGACATATCGCACCGGAGGTATCTCGCATCCCACAGGGATATATCGCGAATTCCGGCAGGAATTCATATCGCTGTCGGGCATAGCCCGGCACTGCTCTCCATGAAAGGACGGTCCCATGTACCTGCCGCCTTATATCCAAACGGCACTGCGAATACTGAAGGAACACGGCGCACAGGGCTACGCCGTGGGCGGCTGCGTGCGCGACGCGCTTCTGGGGCGCGAGGTGAACGACTACGACCTCACCGTGAACGTGCCGCCGGAGGTCACCGAGGCCTGCTTTGCCGGGTATAAGGTGATCGGGACCGGCCTGAAGCACGGCACCGTGACCGTGGTGCTGGAAGGGCACAACGTGGAGATCACGAGCTTCCGCGTGGACGGCGGCTACACCGACCTGCGGCGGCCGGACAGCGTGCGGTTCACCTCCTCTCTGGCGGAGGACCTTTCGCGGCGCGATTTCACCGTGAACGCGATGGCGTATTCGCCCGAAACGGGCCTTGCCGACCTGTTCGGCGGGCGGGAGGACCTGCAGGGCCGTCTGATCCGCTGCGTGGGCGACCCGGATACGCGCTTCGGCGAAGACGCGCTGCGCATCCTGCGCGCGCTGCGGTTCGCGTCCGTTCTGGGCTTCGAGATCGAGCCCGCCACCGCCGCGTCGGTGCTGAAAAACGCCGATAACCTTACACACATCTCCGCCGAGCGCGTTTTCGCAGAGCTCAAAAAACTGATGACAGGCGAAACGGCGGAACGGATCCTGATATCATTCCGCCCGGTGATCGAAATATGTATTCCTGCGCTTACCGCCCTCAGCTCCGCCGCTTACGAAGAAGCCGCCCGCGCCGCGGGCGCGCTGCGGGACCCGGTCCTTTCATTCGCCGCGCTGCTGCGCCCGGCGGGGCCCGAAGCCGCGAACCGGACGTGCCGCGCCCTGAAAACGGACAATAAATTCCGCGTTTCCGTCTGCTTTCTGACCGAGCGGTGCGATACGGTTTTCGCCGCCCCCGGGCAGGCGCGCAGGGCGCTCGGCGAATACGGGAAAGAACGGTGCCTTCAGCTGCTGCGCTTCAGGGAGGCGCTCGGCCGCCCCGCGGACGCGCTGAACGCGGTCTGCGCCGAACCCCAGACCCTGCCCACTCGCCTTGCCGACCTGCGCGTCGGCGGCGCGGACCTCGCCGCGCTGGGCTTTGCCGGAAAAGACGTCGGCCGCATTCTCGAGGCGCTGCTGGAACAGGCCTCCGACGGCGCGCTGCCGAACGAGCGGGACGCCCTTCTGCGCGCGGCGACAAAACCGGAGGAACAGTAAATTACAGTTTGTCGCGCAGTTCAACCTTCCGAATCTTCGCAATGAAAGGAGAAATATACCGTGTTTGATTCCATCATCGAATCCTTCAAAGAGCTTTGGGGGAGCTTTCTGTTTACGCCGGAGGGCGGCTTCATCTCAACGCTCTTCGCAGTTCTCAGCGTCATCGGCATGTGGGTTCTGTTCAAAAAAGCCCACAGGGCAGGCTGGCGCTCGCTGGTGCCCATCCTCAATATTTACACGCTGGTGCAGATCGGCGATACCACGGGGCTCAAGGCGCTGCTGTTTCTGATACCGGTGGTAAACGTGATCTACTATGTCTTGTTCTGCTTCCGTCTGGCCCGGTCCTTCGGCAAGGGGCTGCTGTTCGGCGTCGGCCTGATGGTGTTCCCGCCGTTCTTCATGCTGATCCTCGGGCTCGGAAGCGCAAGGTACCGGAGAAGGTAAAATTCAATTCGGAATTCGGAATGCGGAATTAT
>JAFRSZ010000245.1 GCA_017439205.1 Clostridia bacterium | reverse complement strand
CTGCGGCAGAGCTTTCAACGGGAAAAACGCCGCAGAATCAAAACGGCGGCAGCGGTAACATGCTGCGCCGTGCCGGTGATCGCAGCCGCGATCCTGTTCGGGCAAAACCTGCTCGGAAAAACGCCTTCCGCAACGACCTCAAATCCGGATATATCGAACGTTATGCCTGCGTACGCGCCTGAAGAGGTTACGCGGCTGGATCATCTTACGGGCTCCGACGCTTTGACCTCGCCGATTGAAGTCGACCCTCCGCAGACCAACCCCGAACCCGCAACGACGGGAATCTCCGCTCCGGCCGTCGACGCGCCCGTGACTGCCGCGGCAGAGGATGAAACGGCGTTTTACATGTCTTACGTTTACCGCATCGCAGACGGCGCGTACGCCGGTTACATTCCCGGCAGAGTCATAGCGTCGGAACGGGTCGGCGAAAAGCTGGAAAACGCGCTTGTGACCGGCGGGTGGCAATACGCCGACGGTTCCATGCCGGAAAGCGAAGATCTGAAATGCGAAGTATACCGTATTTCCGGCGTAGATCCGAGCGTTGCGGTGTGTATCAGATTTGTCGACAAAGGCGATGCCCTCACCACGGATCATTATTATGTGCAGTATAACCCTTCATCGGATCGGAATACGCTGATCTCGGATTACGTGATCGTGACCGAACCGCCGCACGAAGGGGAGGAATAGCTTAAATTACAGTTTATCGCGCGGTTTGAACCACCTCACCGTAGGGGGCGGCGTCTCGACGCCCCGTAAAACCATAGTAATTAACACATGTTTATTGCAATCGAATATGTTGGTAATTTCTTTTTAGATAACGGTTTCAAACAATATACACGGCGGGGCGGCGCGGGCCTCCGGGGGTGCGGATCGCCGGTGGCAATCTCTGCGGCGTGCCGCAGAAGCACCGACCGAGGCGGCAGCCGAGACGGCCTCTGCCGCAAGGCAGAAGCGCTTGACCGAACCGGCAGGCGAGACCGAGACGCCGCCCCCTACGGGATGATATCCTGAACCGAGCGACAAATTCCAATTTCACTTGTATTTCTTATTCGCTTCCTGTATAATCGGCTTGAACGGAGTTCTTTGCCGACAGGAGGCTTTTTTTATGGATATTCTGAATCGCGGCATGCTGTTTTCGTTTCTGTATAACGGTATTCCCGCGAAGGACTGCGCGCTTGGCGCGGAAACCGAAAAAACAGATACCGGCGAAGTGCGCGTTTGCCGGTTCTCCGAAGGGCTGAAGATCAGCACCGAAATCACGTTCCATCCGGTGCACGGCGCGCTTGAATGGATGAACACCCTCGAGAACGTCGGCGAAACGCCCACAGGCATTATAAGCGAACTGTTTGACTGCGACGTGACATTGCCCCTGCCCTTCGAGGCCGCGCCGCGGTGGTCGGCGTACCGCCCCACGCCGGAGGAATCGACGAATATATACGTCCCCGCAGGCTCGAATCTGTGTGCGGACGAGTTCAATTACCGGCGGGCAAACCCATACAGCTTTGAATATGAATCCATCCTGTTCACCGGCAGCGAAAAGCGCTATGCGCCCCGCGGCGGGCGTTCCTCGCAGGGGTTCGCGCCGTTTTTCAACATCCATAAGCAGGGGAAGGGCTATTTCTTCGCCGTGGGCTGGACCGGCCAGTGGAACGCCCGTTTTTACCGCACCGAAGATGCGGTACGCATTCGCGCGGGGGTTGAGAATACGAACTTCCGGCTGCTGCCCGGTGAAAAGATCCGCACCTGCAGCGCTGTGCTGACGCCCTATACCGCATCTCTTGCCGATTCCTTCAACCTGTGGCGGCGGCTGGTGCGTGAGGAGTTCTCTCTTGTGGGCAGGCCCGGCAGGGACGCCTCCGCGCCCTTCAGCGCGATGATGTGGGGCGGCATGCCGAGTGAAGAGATGATCCGCAGAGTGAAGCTGATCGAAAAATACGGTCTGCCCGTTGATACGGTCTGGGTGGACGCCGGTTGGTACGGGCTCAGCAAAAAGCCCTCCCCGGACGAATTCGAGGGGGACTGGCCCGAGCACACCGGCGACTGGCGCGTGAACCCTTATCTGCACCCGGACGGCCTGAAAGACGTTGCCGACGCCGTGCATGCGGCAGGACGGAAATTTCTTTTATGGGCGGAGCCCGAGCGCGTGCGCGTAACGACCCCGGTATGGGCCGAACACCCTGCGTATTTCTTCTGCCCGCCCCGGGAAGGGGAGAACGACCGCCTTCTGAACCTCGGCGACGACGCGGCGCGGCAATACTGTTTTGAGACCCTTTCGCGCCTGATAAAAGATCTGCGGCTCGATTGGTACCGGCAGGATTTCAATTTCGATCCGTTGCCCGTCTGGCGTTTCAACGACGCGCCCGAGCGCGAGGGGATCAGCGAAATAAAGCATATAAACGGCCTGTACCGGCTCTGGGACGCGCTTCTGGAGCGTTTTCCGCATCTGATGATCGATAACTGCGCCAGCGGCGGCAGACGCATTGATATCGAAACGCTGCGCCGCAGCGTTCCCCTCTGGCGCAGCGATATGCAGTGCCCCGAGAGCTGTTCGCCCGCGGTATCGCAGGCGCATTGCCTTTCTTTTGCCGAGTGGCTGCCCTTCAGCGGCACAGGCGCCGGCGGCGAGGGGACGGCGTATCGGATGCGAAGCTGTTACGCCCCCGGTCTTGGCGTGCGGTACGCTTACAGTGAGAAGCGAGCCTTTGGCGACCCGGCGGCAATGGACGCCGTAAGAGAGAGATGCGCTGAATTCGTCCGGGTGCGCCCGTTCTTATCCGAAGACGCGTACGCGCTTACCGTGCCGGGGGACGCCCCCGATATCTGGAGCGCACAGCAGTATCACCGCCCACGGGACGGCGCGGGAATCGTGCTGATCTTCCGGCGGGAGGATTCCCCTTATGAGGCCGCCGCGTTCCCGCTGCGCGGGCTCGATCCCGAAAAATACTACGTCTTTTCCGACGCGGATACCGGAGAACATAAGCGCTGCAAGGGCGGCGAACTCGCAGATCAGGGGCTTAGGGTGCGCATCGGCAAAAAAGAAGCCTCAAAACTGTACTTTTACGCGCCGGAGGGCACGCGTATGCCTTGACTTTTCTTTGCGTATATATTAAAATTGTCACGGAAAACAACCGGTGCGAAGGAGGGAAACCGTGAAGAAAAAAAAGTCGAAAAAAGCGCTCACCGTATTTCTGGCGCTGTTTATCTTTATTGTCAGTATCGGCGCGGCGGCGTTTCTTACCGTGGATCACTATCTGAGCAAGATCGGCCGTGTGGACGATGAGATCGTTACCGTGGCGCCCGAAAACGAGGATTTTGAAACGGACGAGAATTCCGGCCTTCCGGTGATGGAACCCGAAGAAGTGGATTGGGGCAAAAAATACGGCGTAGGGCTGGGGGACGAAAAGCTGCTCAATATCCTTCTGGTGGGGCAGGACCGCCGCCCGGGCGAGGGCAGAGCGCGTTCGGACGCGATGATCGTGGTGAGCGTGAATACGGATACCAGACAGGTTTCGATGGTCTCTTTCCTGCGCGACCTGTACGTGCAGATCCCGGGGTACACCGATAACCGCATGAATGCGGCCTACGCATTCGGCGGCTTCCCGCTGCTCAAGAATACGCTGTATACCAACTTCGGCGTTACGG
>JAFRSZ010000244.1 GCA_017439205.1 Clostridia bacterium | reverse complement strand
ACAAAAACCCTGCCTATGCATCGTCACAGGCAGGTTCGTTTTATCCGAATTGGAGAATCAAAGCTTGATGATGATCTTTTTCTTGTGCAGCAGGTAGGCAAGCAACGTGAGTGCGGCGGCGACAACGAGTACGATGACTGCCGCCATGGGCGCGGATGCGTTCTTGAACACGTCCTCCAGCGCTACGTTCAGCCCGCCGATCACGGCGAACTCGATGCAGTACAGCAATATCGGGTTCTTGCCCCACCATGCGAACGGGTCGAAGCGGATCTCCAGCCCGTTGAACAGTTCGAAAACGTAAAACGCGAACAGCGAGATAAATCCGGAGATCAGAACGTAAGAGGGGCTTTCGCTGCCCTTGTTGATCGGCAGAAAGCGTGAGATCGCCCCGGCCCACGTGCCGGTATCCGGCAGAGTTTTGAAAACGCCGATCAGAACGCCGACAACGATCAAGCCGAATATGCCGAGCGCGAGCGGCGGCAGATATTTATTTTTGCGTCTGCGGAATTCCTCGGCGAAGAACATATAGAGGATCAGCATGGCGCCGAATGCAAAGCCGCCGATAAAACCGCCGTCGGCCACCTCGTCGATCAGCTCCCTGTTGGAATTGAACAGATCGCCCGCGAGATTCCCCTCGTGAAATACGGTATAAAGCGCGAAGATCACCGTGCCGCACGCCAGCCGCAGCCAGTGCCCGCGATTGCCTTTCATCAGTGCGAACGGCAGCGCAATGAGCCCGGCGAAGCCGATGTGGTGCAGTACCACCCAATGTCCGAATGAGGAAGCGGTTTTTCCGGTCACGAGCATCACGGCGTTCACCGCGGCAACGATAAGCCCCACAACGCCCACGAACGCCACGTACCACGAGAGCACGTTATAGTATTTCGTCCGCGTTTTCACTTTTGCGAGCTTCAGGATCAGCCCGATGATCGAGCCCAGGAGTACGATCACGGTGAGAACGATGAACATCAGCGGCAGCGGCTCATTGAATTTGCCGTCCAGAATGTCGTTTACGCCGTCCATCGTGATGCCTATGCCGATCAGCATCAGGTAACGCTTCATAAAGTGCAGAACTGCTTCTTTTCTGCCGTTCAATTCGATGCGGCGCTGCAGCGAGGGCAGGTAGGTGAGACCGATGGCAAGGATGAACGCGGGCGCGATCAGGTCCGCCGTGGTCAGATTGGGAAGGATATATACGCCCTGTTCGTTGGGGGCGTGTACGGCCAGCCTCGCAATGACGCCGAGGCTCGGGAATTTTTCCGCGAACTGAAAAATGATCATGCAAAAAATCACGAATCCGCGGAACCGGTCAATGGACGGAATTCTCTGCGGCAGGGGTCGGGTTTCTTCCGGCATGGAGCTCATCCTTTCTGTTGCGCATATTTTTGGAATGCGGCATCAAGCCTTCCGGTTTTATTATAGCACGTGGAAAGGGATGTTGCAAGCAGAGGAAATGTGTATATTTCAGTTTATCGCTCTGACCGATTAACAATTAACGATTAACAATTAACAATTTCGGAATAAACTATACCCATGAAAATGGACACATGGAAAAGTGCAGAAGGACAGACAGTCCCAAAAGAACGGACAGCAGAAAAGTGCAAAAACCCAAAGTGTGGACAGTTTTCAAGATGCAGAGTTGCAAAAGGTATAGAGATT
>JAFRSZ010000243.1 GCA_017439205.1 Clostridia bacterium | reverse complement strand
CGGCAACTACTATCCCAAATATTCCGGGGATTACGGTATGTCCTCGTTCATTACGGCGGGCAATAAGGCCTATGTGGGAGGCGCCGAGTATACCGCGGGTATGAACGACCAGCAGGGCAACGCATGGACGGCGTCCGACGCCGGCGCCACCCGCTATAACCTGGCGTTCATCAACACGCCCACGTCCGGCGCGCATTTCGACGACGCCCGGAACCACGATAACAGGGCCGCCACGGATTGGGGCTCCGCCTCGTCCTCCGGCAGCACGTTCAACGTGTCGAGCTTCGACTACTGGTATAAAACCGTCAATCCGGCGTTATGGGGCCGTCAGGCGCTTGCCGCCGTATACGCCACGCCCTACGGCAACATCACCATCGATACCTCCCGTTACAATAACCTCAGCCAGATCCCGAACCTCGGCGTAGGCCTTTTCGTGGTGAGCAATGAGGAATCCTCCCGCGCCAACTGGTACGTGGCGGACTATTCCACCGGCAGCCGTGTGCTGGGCTATAACGGCAGCGCCACCGACGACAGCAACTCCGATTCCGAAAAGAACAAGTATTTCAACGACTATTCCTACATCATCGCCGGTCAGGGAACCTCCAGCTGGGATGCGTTCCAGGGCGATTACGACGGCGAGGGCGTTAAATACGCCGGCGCCTGGCCGCGCAGCCTGCAGAACGTGCCCGCGGCGAACGACGAAAACAATTCCGCGCTTTATGCGTCAACGTATGACTATGCCGTAAAGGGCTTCTTCGGCACAGCCGATAAAGGCGCCATCGACAGTACCAGCAACATGGACTACTGCTTCGCCCACGGTACGGTCCGTCTCACCGCAAATCAGCTGAATAAATCCACGCTGCGCGCCGCCGTACAGCACGCGATCTCCGAAATGGCGGCTCTGGGCGTCAACGGCATTTCCAACGGCAACATCACAAGCTGCTATTTCGACGCAAACTCCGACTATAAATGGACCGCACTGCAGGTCGCGTTCAAGAATGCCGTGCTGGGTCTTACCACGCTGAACAGCACCGCCAACCCCAACGACCTTGCCAAAACGCTGAACGCGGCGCTTGAGGAGCTGTGCACAAAGGTGGAAGTGGACGCCAACGGCGGTTCCTTTACAAGCCTGAACACGCTTGAATACATAAAGATCGGCGACCAGATCCCCACCACGAACGGTTTCCGGTTCACCCCCACCTATTCGGGTCCTTCCAAAGAGTATTACAGCTTCCAGGGATGGTCCGGCAACCCCAACACGCATTCCGGCCTTTCGTACGTGCGCGTCGGCTATAACGGCAAAGCGTACGCCACGTGGAAGCCCATTGACTACACAATGACGCTCGTTCCCGCGGACGACGACAACGTGAATGTCGGGAACAAAACCGCCGTATTCAATATAGAAACCGAAGGCACAATGGGCGATATCTTCGCCGCCAACGGCAGCGATCTTGAAAACTACCCGCTGCCGCGGCAGGGCTACTCTTTCTGGTATTGGGAGGTCGTTTGGGCTGACGAAGGCAGCAACTGGACCGTCGGCGAGGTCTTCTACACCGCCGACCAGATCGAGGGGCGTCACGGCAACGTGCGTATGAAGGCGCACTGGGCCGAAGGCATGGTGGACGTGAACGTCTACAACTACGAGATGAACGGAAACGGCTCCTACCTGAACAGTGTGAACCGTCTTGTGCCCACAGATACCTATTCCACCTTCGGCACCACGAACCAGATCATCACCATCGATCCCAACCCGCGCGTCGGCTTTACCGTGGATACGCAGAAATCCCGTCTCACCGGCACGCCCGCGGCCAACGGCTCCACCATTCTCAAGGTGTTCTATGCCAGAAACCAGTACGACGTCACCTTCGTAAACTTTGACGGCAGCGTTCTGCAGGCCGCAAAGCCTGTCTATTATGAAGCTGCGCCCGTTTATACCGGTCCCACCCCGCGCAGAGCGGCCGAAAACGGGATCAGATATACGTTCTCCGGTTGGAACGACGGCGTCCGCACCTATACGCCCGAAGAGCTTGCGCTATACGAAGTGAAAGCCGCAACCACCTTTACCGCCGTTTACAGCAGCGAAGAGATGCTTTACAGCGTTTCCGCGGCGCCTGCCATGGGTACGGAGATCGATTGCGAAGTGGGCACCTACCGTTACGGCGATACCCTTACCGTAAGCGCGTCCGCCCTTCCCGGCTATGTTGCCGACGGCCTCAAGCTCTATGCCAACGGCGAAGAGGTTTCCAATCCCTATGAGCTTACCGTGACCGAGGACGTGGAGTTTACAACGAACGAGCTTGAAACCAAACCCTCGTTTATCGTATCGTTCTACAGCTGGGATGAACAGAGCATCGGCAGCGTAAGCGTTCCCGAAGGCGGCAGCGCCGTCGGCATGGTGGAAGCGCCGGAGCGCGAGGGCTACACCTTTGCGCAGTGGAGCCTGCCGATCGATAACGTCACCGAAAACCTGAAGGTGATCGCACAGTATACGAAAGACGGCGCAACGAACCACACCTTCAATTTCTATCAGGATGCGAAGCTTCTCGCCACGCTGATCCGTGAATCCGGCGAAGAATTCACCTATCCTGCGGACGTTCTGGGCGAGCCCGCAAAGAGCGGCTTCGATTTCATGGGCTGGGATAAGGTGTTCAGCCCCGCCGCCGAAGATCTTGACGTTTTCGCGGTATTCCAGCCCAACGGCTACGTTGAGAGCCACACGCTTACCGTAAAATTCGGCTACGATAAGCCCGACGTGACCTATACGCAGGAGAGCGGCACCGTGGTTACCGTGGAATATCCCGAGCGCAGCGGATATGTGTTCACCGGCTGGACCGGCGATACCGCGGGCCTGAACGGCACCGCCTATACGATGGGCGACGCCGACGCCACGATCACCGCCTCCTGGTACGACCTTACCGCGCTGAACGCCGCCGCCGGTCAGATCGAGGATATTCTTACCGAAAGCGATCTGTACCATCCCGATTACGTATCGCTGCTGAACGGTCTGCTGACCGAAAAGGGCGAAAAGACCGCCGCCGTTCCGGCTTCCGCAGACGACCTGAACGATCTTCTCAGCCGCATGAATACCGCGATCGGCAATAAGGACGCCAACCTGCTTTACACCCTGTACGTGAAGGTGGACGGCGAAACCGTCGAGACCATCAGGAATATCGCGGGCGCTTCCGCTGCGATCACAACGGAACCCGTAAAATCCGGCTACAGCTTTAAGGAGTGGACGGTCACCGCCGGCAGCCTTGTGGGCAGCCGCACCTACGTATTCGCCGCCGCCAACGCGGAGGCCAACGCCGTATGGGTGATCTCCGCGGATTCCGTCGCGGCCCTGCGCGCGGAGATCGAGGCCCTTTCGGGCGACGTTTACTGCGCCGGTTACCTTGCCGAGCTGCTTGCCGACCTGGAGGCCATCGAGGCCTACGACCTCAGCGATCCCGCCAATAACGATACCGTCGCCGAAAAGATGGAAGAACTGATCGACAAACTGGCCGAAAAAGACCAGCACAAGCATCAGTTCACCGTATTCGTCGGCTACGATTCCGAAAACGAGCCCACCTGTACCGCGGCAGGCACCGCGATCTACGCCTGCGCCAACGGCTGCGAGGGCAAAACAACCACCAAGCCCGTTGAGGCGCTCGGCCACGACTGGGGCGAGTGGGTCACCGTGACCGAGCCCACCTACGGTGTGGACGGCGAAGCCAAGCGTACCTGCGCCCGCTGCGGCGAGGAGGAAACCAAGGTCCTCTCGCTGTGGGATCAGTCCGATAAAGCGATCCGCTTTGTAACGATGAACAATATGTACTACGTGCTTGACGTGGGCGAGGGCGTTAAGATCAAAACGCTCACCACCTATCGCTGGTTCTCCACGCAGGAACTGAGGTTCAAGGTGTATATCAACAGCGACTTCGCTTATCCCGATTACGTACTGTATCTGAACGGCCAGGAGTTCTATCCCGACAGCAGCGGTTATTATACCGTGCCCGCCGAACCCGCGCTTTCCGTTGTTTCCATCGCCGGTGTGGTGCGTGAGCCCGATCCCGGCAACGGCGGCAGCAGCAAGGTTTCGTTCTGGCAGTGGCTCGTGGACTTCTTCCGCGGCATCGCCGACTTCTTCCAGCGCATTTTCGGCAGATAAAATAAAGCGTTTCAATATGGTCCCGTCCGGCTCGCCCGGGCGGGGCTGTTTTAATCGGGAATTATATTGAACGGTGAAGGGAAAACGTTCAAACTGCAATTTGCCATTGCCATAAAATCCCATTAATAACTATTTCTTGTCCATACCGCCACATTCTCTGCGCTCTGTGCGGCATAAAGCGCACTTATTGTGCTGAAGCCAAAAAAGGCTTGCTTTTTGCTCTTTTCCATGCTAAAATGGACAGGCAATTTTGTTTTTTTTCGGCTTCGCGCCTTGTGTGCGGGGCGGCAAAATATGGTAATTGCAAAAAGGAGAACGTATGGAAAAAAGCAAATATACAAAACGCGTCTTCGCCGTGCTGCTGTCGGTTTTGCTGCTGGCAGGGTCGGTCGGCGCGGGGATCGCCGTTAAGGCGGCTTCCGCAAACGAGACCGCGGTGTACAATTTTCTGAAAACGGAGATGGGGCTGAACACGGCGGCCGCATGCGGTGTTCTGGCGAACATTTACAACGAATCGGAATTCGATCCCCACTGCTACGGCGACGGCGGTTCGAGCTACGGCATCTGCCAGTGGCACGCGGCGCGGTTTTACAGCCTCATGGCTTTCTGTGAGAGCAACGGTTATGATTACACCACCATCACCGGGCAGCTCTATTATCTGAAATATGAGCTTGAAACCGAATTCCCCTCGCTGAACAAACGGCTGCACTCGGTGAGCAACACCGCGGAAGGCGCCTATGAAGCCGGTTATTACTGGTGCTACATATTTGAGGTGCCTGCCAATTACAAAAACGTATCCGTGGTGCGCGGTAACCTTGCGGTGAGCGCCTACTGGCCCGTATACAGCGCAGCGCCCGAACCCACAACTTACCCCGAGCCCACCACCGTTGCCGGCGGTTCCGCAGTAAGCGCATCCGGCAACTTTGTCGGTTTTACTGCAACCACGCAGATCTTTACGCGGTTCATCGATATGCTTCGTACCATCATCGGCGCGCTGCAGAATATGATGACAGAATATAAACGATCCCTGCACGCCGT
>JAFRSZ010000242.1 GCA_017439205.1 Clostridia bacterium | reverse complement strand
TTCCATCAAGAAGGCCAACGCCGCGATCGACAACAACGCTGAAGATAAGGAAGCCGCCGTAAAGGCCGCCGCCGCCAAGATCGACCGCGCCGCCGCCAAAGGTCTGATCCACAAGAATAACGCAGCGCACAAGAAGAGCGCTCTTCAGCTGAAGCTGAACAAGACCGATAAAGAGTAAGAACCCGGCATGATTGCAGGCGTCGCTTGACCCACCGGCGCTCGGCACAAAAACACGGATAAACGGACCGTGTTCAACCGTTTGTCCGCCTATTTTTGAAAGGACGGTAATACAAAATGAAAAAAGTTATCAAAATAATTGCTATTATTGTGGCTGTTGCCGCTGCAATCGCAGGTATCTGCCTGATCGTGAAAAAGCTTGCCGCTAAGAAACAGGCAACAACCTCAGAGGAAGAGAACTACGTTTCCTGTTCCTGTGAAGAAGAGTTTTCCGCCGAAACCATCGCATAAGGAAGATTCTCACAAAAAAACGGCAGCCGACGCTGCCTTTTTTGTTTTTTAAAAGTTGATTTCCCTTTGGGTTCATGATAAAATGAAAGAAAAAACGAGGTGCCTGTATGCAGAAAATCACGCTCACGGATTCCCTTGCAAGATACGTAACCTTTTTTGCGCCGGACGACCCCGCCGTGCCCGCGGCGTCGGGGTGGGATGTAACGCCCGTGCCGGATCTTTCGGAGATCAGACGCCCGCTCCCCTCCCGGCGGCGGGACTATACCTGCGCGGCGAAAACGGCGAAGGCGCTCTGGCTCGGCGCGCCGAACGGCCTTACGAGATACGCGCCGGACGAACCGCGTGAAGCGGACAGAGTGATGTATTTCTCTGCGAACCGGGAGCTTACCGACAACAACGTGCTGGCCGTTTACGCGCCGGACGCAAACAAAGAGGCCGTTTGGGTACGCACCGAAACCGGCGTTTCACACATCGAGCTAAAAGTGATCGGCGCGCAGGAAAAGGCTGAGATCCTTACAAATGAGAGCCTGAACTTCGTTGACCGCCACGGCATGGTGACGCAGAAAGAATTAAAGATCGCGCGCGACCCCGCGAGCGCCGTACCCTACGGGCATTCCGACAATTCCGGCACGTTCACCTGCATGTTCGCCGTGGGCGAGCTGTGCAAATACGCCGTGTATAAGCGCACGCTTGGCGAAGGCCACGCAAAAACGCAGGCCGCGAAAAAGAGCGCGATCCGCGCGTGCGAAGCATGTTTGCTGCTGTGCTATATTTCCCGCCGGGGCAACGGTTTCGTGGCGCGCACCTACATCACGAAAGACGAGCCCGTGCCGGACGACGGCCTGTTTTACCGTATCACGGGCGGCAAGGCGACGTGCCTGCCTTTGACGCAGGCCAAAGAGCGCGGCATCGCGGGCAGAGTGATCGACGCTTCCGCACCGATCCCCGCGCGCCTCAGGCATATGTATGAGGACGAGGGCTACACGATCGACGATATCACCTATAAGGGCGACACCAGCAGCGACGAGATCACCCACCACTACCTGCTGTTTTATTTCATCCATGAGATCCTGGGCGAAGAGGACCCGGAGCTGGACGCGCTTGTAAAAGACCGCGCGAAGGCGATATTGGACCATATACTCACGCACAACAACGCCCTTACCGAGTGCGACGGCGAGCCCACCACCTGGGCAAAGTGGAACAAAGAATACTTCTCCACCCCCCTCGGCTGGTCGGACGGCTGTCTGAACGCGGCGGAGCTTCTGAGCTACCTGAAGATCACAATGCACGTCACCGGCGAACAGGGACGCTGGGCGCAGGCATATAAACACCTCGCCGTTGACGAAGGGTACGCGCATCTGACAACGCTGCACGACGCGCGTTTCTTCATGAGCGCCGCCTCGCAGGGGCTCGAGCAGGTGGAAGAGCTGATGTACGGCGATAATTCGCTGGCCACCTGCGCCTACTGGATGCTGATCACGCTCGAAAAAGACGAGGCGCTGCTGGGGCTCTACAAAGCGGGCTACAAGGGCTGGAACGGAACCTTCCGCCGGGAGCACGACCCCGCTTACGATTTCCCGTATATGCTGTGCTTCCCCGAAGAAGAACTGAATACGCAAATGCTTACGGACTGGTTCCGCCGCCAACTCATCACGCGCATTTGCTCCACCGCCTCCATCGACGCGCGGGGGGACGCGCCCTGCCGTATCCGCCGGGGCGGCATGAAGGAAACGGGCTGCCTGCTGCCGCCGGACGAGCACAACGTGACGAAATACGACCGCAATCCCCTGAGCTACCGCAAAGAGCACGGCGACCGCGGCCTTTACTGGCTCGAAAGCTGCTACGTGTACACTTACGCCTACTGGCTGGGCAGATATTACGGGATCATTACCGAAGAAACGGACAAGACAGAAGACGGCTCCCTGTCTTCGGCGGTCAGGACGGGGAACCGTCCCCTGTCTTCGGGTGAAACGAAGCGGTTGAGCGAGTATATCGCCGTATTCCGCGGCGAGATCGCGCCGCGCACGGTGCAGAAGCTGCATCTCGAGGGATATCTGTGCTGCGTATTTATCGCTCCGGAAGAAAAACCCGGCCTGCGGCTGCTCGAAGACGTGGACGGAACAAAAATACTCAGCTTTTTCTGCGACGGGCAGAAGGAATTTACCGCCGACGAAGCTTCTTCGCTGTTCGACTGCGGCCTGACCGACCTGCCGGTGCAGAAGATCGAAGGCGCGCCGGATGATTCAGCCCTTACCCGCGCAAAAGACGGCGTTTTGCGGGGCCCCGCGCCGATGTTCGTGAATACGGAGAATATCGCCCTCGGCGCATTCAACGCGGACGAGAATGTTTATATGGAGCTTTACGAAACAGCGGGCAGAGAGACTGCCTTTGAACTGTACTGCGAAGCGTATGATTTCGGCTTCAAGGCGCTGTTTTCGCCTTGGGAAATGAAACGTTTTCTGATCGATATCAGCACCGGGCGCGTAAACGAACAGTGCTTTGAAAAATAAGAAAGGGGCTGTTTTTGATGCATCAACTGGCAGAGCTGTTTCATCTTGCCTTTCGGCAGGAGGATTCCATTTACCGGGTCTCCCGGATCGCCGCGGCCGCCTTCGCGGGCGGATTCACGCTGAAAAAGTTTTTCGCGATCTTCGTGGCGTTCGTGGAGATGTTCGGCTGCGTGCTGTTTGACCATCCGCTGACGCCCGCGGGCGACCCGCTGGATCTCACCGGCTACGAGCTGGTTTTCTGCGACGATTTCGGCGGCGAAACGCTCGATACCGAAGCATGGCGATACCGCGCCAGCGGAAAACGGCGCGGAGGCTTCAACGGAGCCGAGGCCGTGCGGCTCGAGGGCGGCAACCTGATCATCAAGGCCTTTTACAACGAGAACGGCGAATACGGAGCAGGCTGGTACACCGGCATGATCTCGCTGAACAGGCTCTATAAGAACGGGTATTTCGAGATCCGCTGCAAGTGCAACCCCGGCGGCGGATTCTGGAGCGCGTTCTGGATCCAGGCGCAGCACCCCTATGACCACGAGCTATCAAAAGGCGGCGTTGGCGGCGCGGAGCTGGATATCTTTGAGGCCATGGGCGGCAATGAAAAGACGAACAAGCTGCGCAACGCGGTGACCCAGACCATCCACTGCAACGGCGGCGACGACGACCCCGAAAACCTCGATTCCCGCATTGTGGGCAGCTTTTACGTGGACGACATCTACGATACCTACAACACTTACGGCCTGAAATGGACCGAAGACGAATACATCTTTTACATCAACGGCGTTGAAACCGCCAGATCGAGCTTCAGCCTCGGCGTTTCCGAGGTGCCGGAGGAAGTGATCGTTTCACTGGAAATGCCGAACGAGATCGACTATGATACCGATTATACCACTGAATTCGTTGTGGATTACGTAAAGATCTGGCAGACTGCCGGAGAATAACGCGGCGCACTATATGAAAAAAGACAGGTCGCCCTGTCTTTTTCTTTTATCTTTTTTTGAACGTTACCACTGCGAATAGACGCCGATGGGGATATCGTAGGCCTCCGGCGGCTCCGTCTGCTCCGGGCTGGTCAGTTCTACGTGCAGGGTGTACTCCCCCGGGGCAAGGGGCAGGACCGAATAAAACAGGTCCGGGCCCTCCCCTGCGGGCCTCACGGACGGGTTCAGATCCGCCGACACCTCTTTGATCTTCAGTTTTGCGCCGTCGCCTTCGGTAACCGTCACGTGCCAAACGCAGCCCTCGCGATACCTGAACGGGCCGGTCAGCAGTGTTTTTCCGGGCGCAAGGTTCATGCGAAGCGTTTCCTGCGTCTCCAACCCCACGGCGATGCGCAGCAGCGTTCTGGCGTCGTTTGCGGTCACCTTACCGTCTCCGTCCGTATCCATTGCGTATTTCAGTACGTCCGAGGGCACGTCCAGACGCACGGCGGTACGCAGCGCGAGGCGCGCATCCGCGGCGGTGATCGCCCGGTCGCGGTCCGCGTCCCCGGGCATAAGGACGCAGTTCCTGTAGTACACCGCTTTCTGCGCGTCTTTCTTCAACGGGGCGGGGTAATCCACACCCGTATAACAGTGGAAGGTCGCCACTTCCGGCATACCGTTCAGCGTGTCGGCAATGCTCTGCAGGGCCTGATCGCTCAGATCATATGTGAACAGATACCACACCGTTGCGTCGCCGTCAGAACAGGCACGCCGTTCACGCACGTCCTTCAGCGCCGAAAAATCAGGATCGCCGTAACTCCACACACGGAATACGCGCATCCGGGCAAGCTCGCCTACGTTGTCCCATTCTTCGGCGCCGGCGTCGTACTCTACGACGTCCGCGTCAACGAACCGCTCGCGCAGCAGCGCCTTCTGTTTCTCGGTAAACCGGTCGGAGGTTTCAAACGAAAGCAGGTCCAGCGCAAGCGCGGCGGCCGGCGACTCGGTCATGAATCCGAAGCTGTCGCTGAGCTCCAGCAGCAGAGCGCATACGGTCCCCTGTGCCGGAGGGGTTTTTCCGGCAGAGGCCAGCTGCTCTGTTTCTTCGGTCGAAAGCGCCGTGACCGCGGTAACGGGGTGAACCTTTTTGACCGTACCGGCGTCAAAATCGGCAGGCGTAAAATCCATCGGCGGCAGGGGCTCGCCCAGGTCGGTCTCGGTACGGAGCCTTACCAGCACGGCGAATTTGTCTTCCTCGTCTGTAATATAACCCGTTGGGCTCAGATGGATCACGTCCGGCGCGCCCGAATAACGGTCGATAAACGCGTTCAGCTCCTCAGAAGTGAACGTTTTCAGATATACCGTTGCGAGCCACGTCTCTTCTTTTGTATATGTGAGCGAGTATGTGACGTCGATATCCGCCACCTGCGGATCGTCGGCAAACGAATAGGCGGCGGCGTCCGAAGTGCGCATGTCGGCCTCCACACGGTCCAACCGGTAGCCGTACCGGTACATCATAAGCCGCCCGTATTTCTCATCGGCGGGCGTTTCAGCGCCGCCGGGAAATACGAACACAGCGCAGAGCAGCGCCGCGGCGAGCAATACGGAAAGAACTTTTCTGATCTTTTTCATTGTGATATTCCCCCTTTATGTGATTGCAGTATCAGTGTAGCACAAAAAATCCGGCTTGTCAACAATACTTTTGCTGAAAAAGTATTTACAGCAAATATATTATGTGCTATACTTGCATCGGGTGAAAAAATTTGAGCCAGAATCAGGACAATTTCAAGCGGGGCACGGCGGAGCTTCTGGTGCTGCACCTGCTGATGAAAGAGGATCTTTACGGCTACCAGATCACACAGGCGTTCGACGAAAAGAGCGGCGGCGTGTACACAGTGCTGGAAGGGTCTTTGTATCCGATTCTGTATAAGCTGTGCGAAGCGGGCTATATTACGGATTACGTGGTGCCCGCAGGCAAAAAGCGCACGCGGCGGTATTATCATATCGAAGAAAAGGGCCGCGTATATTACGCCGAAATGCTCGGTGAGTACCTTGATATCACCGAAGCCATACGAAAAATACTGGATACACCGTAAGGAGTGAGAGGCATGTCGGCATTTGATCGGGAACTGAAGGCGTACAAAAAGCAGATCCGGCGGCTGCTGCTGATCCGCACCGCGGCGTCAAAGCAGTTTTCTGAAGATCTCGAAAGCGATATCGCCGCCTTTGCGGAAGCGAAAAACGTGACGTCGGTTGAAGAGATCGCGGCGCACTTCGGCACGCCGGAACAGATCGCCCGCGCGTTCTTCGCGGGAACGGACATTGAAGCCGTGCGTAAAAAGCTGAACCTGCGCAGAGCCGTGATCGCCGTTCTGCTGGCTTCTCTTTTACTGTGGGGCGCAGCGCTGACCGCACTGTATGTTGAAGCCCGAAGCGATATGCACGGCACGTATGTTGAAACCGCAGCGGTATCGCAGGGGGAAGCTCCATGAAAAAGACGCTTGCCCTTATTCTGGCGTTCACACTTGCCTTTTTGCCGTTCTGCGCCGCGTTTGCCGAAAAAGCAGAGGATGATAAAGAACTGATCTGCGTGGATACGGTAACCTATGAGTATCTTCCCTTCTTCGATCTGCAGGAACAACTGGTAAACGAACTGCCGGATCGGCTCTGGATAAAGCTTTACTCACATCAGAAAGAATTCGTTCCCGTGTACCGGGATGAAACGGCATCATTTCAAGGCAGTGAAGAGATCACGGAAGCGTACCTGCCGTATACGGCCACAAAAACCGCGACCTATTACGATAAAAACGGCAGCGCTGCATACACGCTGACGCTGCGGGCGATCTTTGTGAACACCGATTCCGGCGCTTCTTGTTTGCAGGCCGACGCATGGTCTACGGTGATCAGCGGGAGCTGGAGCATTGAGACCGGCGCTCCGCAGATCAAAGGCGATACCGCCACGGTTGTGTTTACGGTAAAACAGCTGTTTCTCGGCGTCCCCTTTCGTACCGAGAATGTCACGCTCACGTTGCGCGCCGCCGGGAACCGGAGCGCCTTGCCGGGCGATGCGGATCTGGACGGCAGCGTGACCGCCGCCGACGCGCGTATCGCGCTGCGCGCCAGCGTTGGACTGGAAGCCGTGACGCAGCTTCTGCTGCACACCGCCGACATGGACCGCGACGGACGGATCACTGCGGCCGACGCCAGAAGCATCCTGCGCCGCGCGGTGGGGGTTTACTGACGCACCGGCGTTTTTGTCCCTGTTTTTTATAAAAAATCCCCGCGCTTTATCCCCGTTTTTATCCCCGCCTCTGAGAGGCGGTTTTTCTTTATACATCAACAGTTTTCTTTAAATGTCCCCGATGATCGCTTATCCGTCAAAAACAGCCGATATCTTTGGCACGCTCCCCCGGCTCCTGTCTCCTGTTTTGCGAAAAACTCCAATTTTGCAAAAAAACGCCGCGCTCCGAGAAAGGAACGCAGCGGGAGATTTCATAATTACAGCTTGATCTTGTCGAGATTTTCCATAGAGGACTTCATCTCGCCGTTTTCGATGGCCTTGATGGCGTCGTAGATCTGCTGGTTTACGGGCGTGGGCACGCCGGTCTTCTTGCCCTGCTCGATGATGTAGCCGTTGAAGATATCGATCTCGGTCTTCTCGCCGCGGTCGAGGCTCTGCAGCGTGGAGGGGCGCACGTTGCCGAAGCGGTTGCCCACGATGGTGGCGACCCCGGCGCAGATCTTTTTGAACCACGGCTTTTCGGAAATCAGCAGCAGGTTGTAATTGAGCACCTTTGCGTAGGGCGGGATCTTGATGCCGCCCTTTTTGCCCGCGATGGTGGCCTCGCGCGCGATCTCAAGGAAGATATACCGCGCCTTTTCGCTGGTGAACATCACGCCCACGGTCTCGCCGGTGAGGGCGGCGATGGAGTTGATGCAGGAATTCACGATCAGCTTAGAGTAAAGGCAGGCTTCGATATTGGGCACCGCAACGGTGGGCAGCAGCGCGCAGTAGATCTTGGCGAGCTCTTTGATCTTGTCGTCGACCACGCCGTTCAGGCGGCCGATCTTCAGCTCGCCCTTGCTGGTCACGTTCACCGTGCCGTCCTTCTGCAGTGTGGCGCCGAAGCCGATCATGCAGCCAACGGTCTTTTCGGGGCCCACGACTTCGCTGAGGCGGTTGGTGCAGATGCCGTTCTGCATCGATACGAACAGGCCGTCGTCCTTCACAAAGCTCTGATACGCCCTTGCCACGGCCTGCAGCGCGAAATACTTGGTGGCGATGATCAGCACGTCATATTTCGTGCCCTCGGGGATCTCATCCTGGCCGGTGTATACCGTGAACTTCTGGCAATGGTCGCCCAGCGCGCCGGTAAGACGCAGACCCTGTTCGCGGATCTGCTCCGCACGCTCTTTGTTCGCCTCGGCGATCTCGATATCCGCGCCGCTCTCTCTGAGCATCACGCTGGTGGTGCCGCCGATGGAACCCGCGCCTACAAGTAAGATCTTCATTTTTTCTTCCTCCCATATTCAATTCGGAATTCGGAATGACAGACGCCGTTATCATCACGGCAATTCCTGATCCTAAATTTTTAATTCTTAATTGTTAATTCTTAATTAATATGCGTTTCCCCAAACCACGAGCTGTTTGGCGGGCTTGCCGCAGCAAACGCACACGTCGCTCAGATGCTCCTGCTTGAAGGGGATGCAGCGGGAACCCACGCCGGTGAGCTCCTTCACCTTATCTTCGCACGCCTCTTCGCCGCACCACATGGCAAGCACGAACCCGTCGCCGTGTTCGGACAGACTTTGTTTGATCTCATCTATGGAGGTACAGCGGTAGGTGCGGTTCTCGATGTTCCTCGCCGCCTTCTCGTACAGGGCTTTTCCGAGCACGTCGAGCAGGTTTTCGATCTCTTCTTCGAGGTTATCGAGCGATACGAAATACTTCTCGCGGTTGTCGCGGCGCACCAGAACGCACTGGTTCTTTTCGATATCCTTGGGGCCGATCTCAAGACGCAGCGGCACGCCCTTCATCTCGTACTCCGCGAATTTCCAACCGGGTGAATTATCGCTGAAGTCGCCCTTCACGCGGAAGCGTTTGGAAAGGCGTTCGATCAGCTCGCGCGCCTTCTCGTTGACGCCGGGCTTGTGCGCGGCGATGGGCAGCACGATCACCTGGATGGGCGCCACTTTGGGCGGCAGCACAAGGCCGTTGTTATCGCCGTGGCTCATGATGATGGCGCCGATCAGGCGCGTGGTGGTGCCCCACGAGGTCTGGTGCATATACTGCAGCTTATTGTCTTTATCCGTAAACTGCATGTTGAACGCACGGGCGAACCCGTCGCCGAAATAGTGGGACGTACCGGCCTGCAGGGCCTTGCCGTCGTGCATCAGGGCTTCGATCGCGTAGGTGGCGACCGCGCCGGCGAACTTGTCGCTCTCGGTCTTGCGGCCCTTGATTACGGGCATGTTCAGCACGTTCTCGCAGAAATCGGCGTATACGTTCAGCATCTGCTCGGTCTCGGCGATGGCTTCCTCGGCGGTGGCGTGCACGGTGTGCCCCTCCTGCCACAGGAATTCGCGGGTGCGAAGGAACGGACGGGTGGTCTTTTCCCACCTGACGACGTTGCACCACTGGTTGTAGAGCTTGGGCAGATCGCGGTAGGAATGCACGCTTGCGGCGTAATGCTCGCAGAACAGCGTTTCGCTGGTGGGGCGCACGCAGAGGCGCTCCGGCAGCGGCTCGCTGCCGCCGTGGGTGACCCACGCCACCTCGGGCGCGAATCCCTCAACGTGATCCTTTTCTTTCTGCAGAAGGCTTTCGGGGATGAACAGGGGCATGTATACGTTTTCGTGGCCCAGCGCTTTGAAGCGCTCGTCCATCTGCTTCTGGATCAGCTCCCAGATCGCGTAGCCGTAGGGTTTGATCACCATGCAGCCCTTCACGCCGGAATAATCCACCAGCTCGGCCTTCACTACGACGTCGGTGTACCATTTCGCGAAATCCTCTTCCATAGAGGTGATCGCTTCTACCATTTTCTTGTTGTCTGCCATATAAAAACTCCGTATCTAAAACGCCAAAACGGGAGCAAACATAAGCCTGCCCCGTTTTCAGCTGGTCTGATATTTTATTTGTTCTTGAACATGTTGAAGATATCGATCACGTCGTCGTCGAGGCTGGTATCTTCTTCTTTCGGGATCTGCAGCACGGGCTCTTCCGCTGCGGGTGCAGCGGCGGCTGCGGACTTGGAGGCTGCGGCGGGCTTCACGTTGGAATCGGTGCCGAAGCCCGTAGCGATCACGGTGACGACCATTTCGTCGTCCAGCTCCGCGTCGGTGGATACGCCGAAGATGATGTTCGCGTCGATATCGGCGGCGTTCTTTACGATGGTGGCCGCGGTGTCTACGTCGTCCAGAGAGATATCGGTGGAAGCGTTGATCAGAATGATAACGCCCTTGGCGCCCTGGATGGTGGTTTCAAGCAGCGGGCTGGAGATGGCCGCGTTGGCCGCGTTCTCCGCCTTGTCTTTGCCCTGCGCTCTGCCCACGCCCATGTGCGCGTGGCCCGCGTCTTTCATGACGGAGGTGACGTCCGCGAAGTCCAGATTGATGATGCCGGGGATCTTGATGAGCTCGGCAATGCTCTTCACGCCCTGACGGAGCACGTCGTCCGCCACGGAGAAGGCGTTCACCAGCGTGATCTTCTGATCGCTCACCAGCTTCAGGCGCTCGTTCGGGATCACGATGAGGCTGTCTACATGCTGGGCAAGCTCGGCGATGCCGGCTTCCGCCTGCTGCATCCTGCGGCGGCCCTCGAAATCGAAGGGCTTGGTAACGATGCCCACGGTAAGGATACCCTTATCTTTGGCAAGCTGCGCAAGAATGGGAGCCGCGCCGGTGCCGGTGCCGCCGCCCATACCGGCGGTGATGAATACCATATCGGTGCCTGCAAGCGCCTCGTTGAGCGCCTCCATGCTCTCTTCCGCCGCGCGTTTGCCGACCTCGGGCTTGCTGCCCGCGCCCTGGCCGCCGGTGGCCTTTTCGCCGATCTGGATCTTGGTGGAAGCTTTGGAATTGATAAGCACCTGCTTATCGGTGTTCACTGCGATAAATTCAACGCCCTGCACCCCGGATTCGACCATGCGGTTCACTGCGTTTCCGCCGCCGCCGCCGACGCCGATCACTTTGATCTGGGTAACAAGATCGTATTCCGTTGATAATTCAAACGCCATATCTTTGAATCCTCCGATTTCTTTTAACCTGATTTTTTTGAATTTCTAAAGTATAGTATCACATAAAAACGGAAATTTCAAGTGTATTCGTTTTATTTTAAATATTTTTTTATATATTATACGCGATTTTCGGTGAAAAATCAGCCCACGACCTCTCCTTCTTCGTCTTCTTCGTCGTCTTCATCCTCATCGTCATAGCCGCGATCTTCATCTTCGACGTCGTCGCCGTAATCTGCGTCTTCGTTACCGTTCTGAGCTTCATCCTCATCGTCGGCGTCCTCATCGTCCCCGTCGTTCCCATCGTCATATTCGCCGTCGTCCGGCGGAGGCGCGGCGGTGGTATCGATGCCGTTTTCGGCGTTATAGCGGGATTCGCTTGCCGCCTCAATGCTGTCCTGCGAGCGGACGTAGGCGCTGTCTTCCACCGTGAGGTCGATCACCAGCTTGCCGCCGGCGGTGCGGTTCTGCGCCAGAGTGCGGTCGATCACCTCTTTGCCGAATTTCAGCTTGCCCGCCGCTTTCGATACGCTGCCGAGCTTAACGTCGATATTGAAATTGATCTCAACCACCACGTTCGAGAGGTCGGTAAAATTGAGCCCTGTGACGTCGGTGACGCCGTTTTTCTCGAGCGCCGAAGCAAGCTCCGTGATGTATCTGTACATATCCGGGTCGTCGAACACCGCTTTTTCGCCGGGCGACGCGCCGGTCAGGGACGTGCCGAGCAGCTCCGCCGCGTTCTCCGGCGGCACGGTAACGTTGGTCTGCAGCACCTTGCAGGTGTTATCAAGAAGCACGTAGCCGTTCACCGTATGGATGCACATCGTGGCTTCGGTGTACGAAACAGAGATCAGCACGGTATCGGGGATGCTGATCTTCACTTTTGCCTCGCCCACATACGGAAGGGCGCGGCAGATCTTATCGTTCACCGCCTTTTTGCCGATGCGCATCAGGCTGTCGCCGTTCTTCAGGCCCGAGGCGGCAATAATCTCGTCGTCGGTATACCTGCCGTTTACGTTTTCGACCTGAATGAAGGCCACCTTCATAAAGGCGCTGATGCTGAGCACCGCGACCACGAGCACGAACACGAGGACGCCTGCGACCAGCAGGGCCTCCCTGCGCTGTTTTTTCTTTCTTCTGCCCGCCCGGGAGGAATTGACCCGGTCGGCCTTGCTGCGATAGCCTTCGTCTGCCTTTTTTCTGCTCATAGCGTCCCGCGCCCGAAAGCGCCCTTTCTGAAAAATCTATATCCTGCGCACGTCCGCGCCGAGCGCCGACAGCGTTTTCGAGAAATCTTCGTAACCACGGTCGATGTGGCGGATCTCATCCACCCGGCTCTCGCCTTCCGCCGCCAACGCGGCAAGCACCAGCGCCGCGCCCCCGCGCAGATCCGGCGTAAGCGTGTTGGCGGCATACAGACGCTGAGCGCCCTCCACCACCGCCATGCGCCCGTCCACGCGGATCTTTGCGCCGAAGCGCACAAGCTCGCCCACGTATTTATAGCGGCTCTCGAAAATGGTTTCGATCACGACCGACGTGCCGCGCGACACACACAGCATCGCCGTAACGGGCGGCTGGATATCCGTGGGAAACCCCGGATACGGCATCGTGCGCACGGTTTTCACGCTCTTCAGACGTTTGGGCCCCCGCAGAACGACCGCGTCGCTGCGGATCGAGATCTCGTTCCCGGCCTGCTCGAACACGTCGATCACAGGCTCCAGATGCGCCGGGATCAGCCCGCGCACACAGATATTGCCGCCGGTGACGGCGCCCGCTGCCAGCAGCGTTGCCCCTGCGATGCGGTCCGGGATCACGGTATGCGCCGCCGCGTGCAGCTGCTTTACGCCCTCGATGCGCACGGTGCTCTCGCCCGCGCCGCTCACCCTTGCGCCCATCGCGTTCAGAAAATCGGCAAGGTCGCTGATCTCCGGTTCGCGGGCGGCGTTGCGGATCACGGTTTCGCCCTCGGCGAGCACGGCGGCGATCATCACGTTTTCGGTGGCGCCCACGCTCGGGAAAGAGAGCGTTATTACGGCGCCCTTCAGCCCTTCGGGCGCGGTACATTCGATCACTCCGGCGCTGTTTTCCACCTTCGCACCCATTTTGCCGATCGCGTTCAGGTGCAGGTCGATGGGTCTGAGGCCGATCTCACAGCCGCCGGGCGCGCTGATCAGCGCACGTCCCGTGCGGGCAAGCACGGCGCCGAGAAAGATCACGGAGGAGCGCATCTCACGCATCAGTTCATCGGGGATCTCCCCTGTCGTAACGTCCGACGCGTCCACCGTCATATGCGTCCCCTCGCGGGTGATCCTGCACCCCAGCCAGGAAAGGATCTTTACGGTAGCGTCCACGTCCGTGATCTCGGGTATATTATCAAGCTCCACCGCGCCCTCGCACAGGATGCAGGCGGCAAGGATCGGCAGCGAGGAATTCTTGGAACCCTGGCACACCGCCTCGCCCTGCAGCGCGCGGCCGCCGCGGATCAGATAACTGCTCATGGTATTCCGCCCTTTCATGCATACTTTTCGCTTTATCGTATGAATGAGAGGCAGTCCGTGTGACGAGAAGGGAGGAAGCGTTGGGGAGGCTTTTCAAATTTCAGTTTCCCGCCAGAGAAACGATGATATCGCAGATGCGGCGCTGGGCGTCGGTCACGGCCATGTTGCGGGCGTTGAGCCCGATGGCTTTGTATTTTTCGGGATCGGCGATCAGTTCTTCAATGATCTCCTGCAGTTTTGCGGGGGTAAGGTCTTTTTTCTCTTCCAATATGAGGGCGGCGTTGTTCTCTACCAGCGCCATCGCGTTGTGGTACTGGTGGTTCTCGGTGACGTAGGGTGACGGCACCAGAACGGACGCCTTTCCCATTGCCTGGATTTCCGCCAAGCTGCTTGCGCCCGCGCGGCTGATCACGAGGTCCGCAGCCGCCATGCACTGCGCCATGTTGTATATGTATTCGCTGACGCGCAGATTTTTCGTCTGCAGCTCTGTGATGCCCTTTTCGGCAAGCAGTTCCGGCACGAATCTGCCCAGCTCGCCGTAGCCGTGGATGATGCATACGTTTTTGCCGACGAAGTGCGGCTCGATCTCGCACATCGAGCGGTTGATGCTCTCCGCGCCGAGACTGCCGCCGGTGGCAAGCACTACGGGGATATCGGGGTCGATGTTCAGCGCCTTACGGGCTTCGGCACGGTCCGCCGTCAGCAGCTCCGCGCGTACCGGCAGGCCGGTGATCACGGGCTTCACGCGGGGCTTCATACGTTCCTCCGCGCGGCCGCTGGTGAGCATGACCGCATCCGCGTATTTTGAAAGGGCGATGTTGGTTTTGCCCGGGAAGGCGTTCTGCTCGTGAATGGCGGTTTTGACGCCCATCTTATGCGCGGTGCGCACCACGGGCCCGCTCACGTACCCGCCGAAACCGACAGTAACGTCCGGCTTAAAGTCTTTGATGATTTTTTTGCACTGTCCCGTTACGAACAGGAGCTTCCACAGGGTACGCAGGTTATGCACAATGCCCTCAGGCGAAAACGTACGGTAAAAACCGCTGATGCTGATGGATGCAAAATCGAAGCCGGCCTTCGGAACGAGGGTGGCTTCCATCTTTTCTTTCGTGCCCACGAACAGGATCGCTGCGTCCGGATAACGGCTTCTGAGCTCCTGCGCGGCGCTGAGCGCCGGGTTGATGTGCCCGCCGGTGCCCCCGGCGGCGATTAATACACGCATTTATTTTTGCCTCCTGATTTTTGACGATCGGGAAATACTGAGTACAAATCCCATTTCAACGAGCGTTATAACGATAGCGGTGCCGCCGTAGCTGAAAAACGGCAGCGAGATACCGGTGTTGGGGATGGAATCGGTGGCGACGAGAATGTTCAGAACCACCTGCACGCCGAGCTGGAATACCACGCCCATGGCGACCAGCGCATTATAGCGGCTGGGGTTGTTGATGCCGATCACCACGCCGCGCCAGATCAGCAGCGCGAACAGCAGAAGGATCAGCGCTGCGCCGATGAAGCCGAGTTCCTCCACAACGATCGAGAAGATCATATCGTTCTGCGGCTCGGATACGTAAAGGTGCTTCAGCGTGGACTGCCCCAGTCCCTTGCCGAACAGGCCGCCGGAGCCGATCGCGTACAACGCCTGGTTTACCTGCCAGCGCGCGCCCAGCGGTTCAAAGTCTTTATCGAGCCACGCGGTGATGCGCTCTTCCATATAGCTTTTGAGGAAGCCCATCTGATACAGAACCACGAGGCCGGTGATACCGCCGACGCCGCCGATCACGAACCACTTTCTGCGCACTTCGCCGAGATACAGCATGATGATGCCGATGGTGAGCATCAATATCGTTCCCGAAAGATGGCTGCCGAGCATTACCAGCCCCGCGTACACGGCGATGATCGCGCCGCAGGGGATGATGATCTTCAGCGAGTCGTTGAACAGCGGGCGGTTCACAAAGGTGTTTGCTTTACGGGCAAGCTCGTTCTGTAAAGGTTTTTTGCTTACAACCACCGCATGGCATCTGTCCAGGATCGCGGCGAGCGTGAGGATCAGCGCGAACTTCGCCATATCCGACGGCTGGAACTGCATGCCGCCCGGCAGATACACGTAGCGGTGGGTGCCGTTGTAGCTGTCCATAAACAGCGCCACCATCAGAAACAGCCACGAGGCGCCGGTGCCGAGCAGCGCGATGGGCATCTCGAATTTCTGGAAGTTGATGTGCGAAACGATAAGCATGGCAACGATTCCGATCAATACCCAGATCAGCTGCCGCCGCAAAAAGTAGGTGGAATCCTCTTTATAATAATACGCGTAAACGTAGGTCGCGGAGTAGAGCATCACGAGCCCGATCACGACGATCGAGATCAGAATGGCAAAGAAGGGGACGTCGAGTCCCCCGGTCGTCAGGTACTGACGCAGCCCGCCGGCCTGTTTTCTTTTCACATTTTCACGCGCCATACGTCAAGCGCCTCCGTTCTCTTTTTTACGCAATGTAAAGTTCTTTTCTTTACGAGATTCTCCCGAACCAGAGCAGTGCGATACCCGCGGCGCTGCCCAGAACCGTGACCAGACTGAACACCACGCAGATCTTTTTTTCGCTCCAGCCGCCCATTTCGTAGTGGTGATGGATGGGCGCCATACGGAATAATTTTTTGCCGTGATGGGTTTTGATATACGCGATCTGCAGAATATCGGAGCCGAATTCCGCCACGTAGATGATGCCGATCAGAAGGATGATCCAGGGGCAGTCGATGGCGTACGCCATGGCGCATACGATACCGCCGAGGAACAGGCTGCCCACGTCGCCCATCATGACCTTCGAGGGGTTCCAGTTCCAGATGAGATACCCAAGCAGGCTGCCGAACACCGCGCTGCACAGAATGCTCATACCGGCGAATTTCTGCAATATCGCCGCCACTGCGAACGCTACGCTCACGAGCGACGTTACGCTTGCGCAGAGACCGTCCACGCCGTCCAGAAAGTTGACCGCGTTCGTGGTGCAGTACAGCGCAGCGACGCCGACCAGCCAGAACAGCACCGTGCTCGGATAATTGCCGTAATACGGGATAAACATATAATTGACGCCTGCAAATTTATAGAGCGTAAACAGATAGGCAAAGCCCACAAGCATCTGCATCAGCGTTTTCTGCAGCTCGGTGAGGCCGAGGTTGCGCTTTTTGACCACCTTGATATAGTCGTCGATAAAGCCTACAAAGCCGAAGCCGAGCGCCATAAGGAGCCCCGCAAAGAACTTTGTATAGAGCATGGCAGGGGTTTTCTCGCTGCCGTAGGCGATCAGGTCAACGCCCCGCAGCTTCGCCGTAAGCAGCACCACCGCAAGGCTCACGCCGACGCCGATGATGAACAGGAAACCACCCATGGTAGGCGTGCCCTGCTTTTTCTTGTGCCAGGAGGGGCCGATATCCAGTATCGTCTGCCCGAAACGCAGCTTATGCAGCCACGGGATCAGAACGAACCCAAGGCCGAACGATACGCCGAAGCCGATCACAATGCTGAGAATAATAGCGATCCATAACTGCATTTTCTTATTTCCCTTTCCTTTTCCGATCAGTTGATTTTTATTATATATTAATTACATTATATTAGCCTTGGGTTCGGATTCATCTGCCCGGCAGCGCCGCGATCACGTCCCGGTCCGAAAACGGGATCGTCTTCCCGCCGATCAGCTGATACGTTTCGTGCCCCTTCCCTGCCACGAGGATCACGTCTCCGGGAGAAGCCTTTTCATACGCGAGGGCGATGGCCCTGCGCCGGTCCGGTTCTGTGAACACCCGCGGTACGCGCCGGATCTTTGCCCTGATATCGTTGATGATGCCGATGGGGTCTTCCGTGCGGGGGTTATCGGACGTGACGATCACCGTATCGGAAAGCTGTGCGGCGATCTCGCCCATGGCGGCGCGTTTCGTGCGGTCACGGTCGCCGCCGCAGCCGAACACGCAGATCAGCTTTCCCGCGGTATTCTCCCGCAGCGCGCCGAGCATACCGCCCAGCGCATCCGGCGTGTGCGCGTAATCCACGCAGAACCGCAC
>JAFRSZ010000241.1 GCA_017439205.1 Clostridia bacterium | reverse complement strand
ATGGCGCCTGCCTGACCGGTAACGCCGCCGCCCTGGACCTTGCAGATGATATCGAACTTTTCAGCCGTGCCGGTGAGAGCGAGGGGCTGACGAACGATGAGCTTGAGGGTTTCAAGACCGAAATAATCGTTGATATCTCTGTCGTTGATGGTGATATTGCCGGTGCCGGGGTAAACGCGAACGCGCGCTACGCTCTTCTTTCTTCTGCCGGTGCCGTAGAAATAAGGATTGCCTTCGTACATTTGATTCGTCTCCTTTCTCAGAATTCTCTGGCTTCGGGCTTCTGGGCCGCGTGCTTGTGCTCGGGACCTGCATAAACGTGCAGGCGGCCGAAAGCGGCTCTGCCGAGGGTGTTGGCGGGCAGCATGCCCTTAACAGCCTTTTCTACCACGAAAACGGGCTTGCTCTTGAGCAGGGTGCTGTATTTCACGCTCTTCATGTGGCCGATGTAGCCGGTGTGATGGTAGTACATTTTCTGGTCGGCTTTTTTGCCGGTGAGCACGATCTTGCTCGCGTTCACGATGATCACGTTGTCGCCGCAGTCTACGTGGGGCGTGTAGGTGACCTTGTGCTTGCCTCTGAGCAGGGTGGCGGCCTCAACGGCCAGCGCGCCGAGGGTCTTGCCCTCCGCGTCAAGCACATACCAGCTGCGTTCCACGTTCTGGGGATTCGCCATGTAAGTGGACATATTTGTGCCTCCTGTGATATTTTTGAATTCAGCATTGCACATGGTATCAGAAAAAAAACCGTTTGTCAAGAAGAAAATCTCAAAAATGATTAGCGAAACGGCATTATCTCCGTTTTTCTTTGATTATCTCCGTTTATCATATGATTTACTCACATATGAAATATAAAAATGACGGCCCCGGTTTTTGGTCAATACGCCAAAAAACAGGGCCGTATGCGTTTTTGCAGGTTATTCCGTGATCAGCAGAACGTTCGGTCTGGCCTCGCGCAAATACGCTTCGATCTGATCTCTGTATTCCTTCTGGACGTGCAGCACGTAGCTCATCGGCTCCTTTGCCGCAAAGCAGATGCCTTCGCGCGTTTCCCGCACGCATACGATCCCGGCCCATTGGGTCTGCAATGCGCTCGCGCCGTCTTTTGCCCATACGATTCCGTTTTCATCCATCGTAAGCGTGGAGGGGCGGAATTCCCGCAGCATTCTTTTCTGCGCGCGGGCGTAGACGATCCGGACCGTCAGCACGAGCGCAAGCAGAAAGGCCATGAATACGGCGCAGGTGACGGATGTGGTTGAAAAGCCTGTAAAAATATCCAAAACAACCATCAGCACCAGCGATGCGGCGCAAAAGATGCTGAGCGCCGTGTAGTTGCGTATCACGTTCTTGATTTTGCAGGCGGGATCCTTTACAAGTCTGCGGAAGTTGGCAGAGAGGACCACGGTTTCTGCGTAAAATGCCGGTGTGCCGGGCGCGTTGATCTCTATCGTCATATGGTATCATCTTCCTTTCTTCTCCAGTATACCATACTTGCCGGAAAGTGTCAAATTTCAGTTTATCGGGCTGTTGCCCGATAAACTGAAATTCAGCCGTTCGCTGTTCGCCGTTCGCCGTTCGCTCTGAAACAGAAAAAAGTGTTGTATTATTTGAAGGTTGATTGGATCCGAAGATTTCTTTTTATAATACCGATTGCAT
>JAFRSZ010000240.1 GCA_017439205.1 Clostridia bacterium | reverse complement strand
GCGCTTGCGCATAACAAGCGCAATCTTTTATGCGAATTGAACGCGTATCTCAGCGTACAGGCGGCAATTGTGCGCAGGTATAAGAAGTCCCCGCCGCGGACCTCCTTGAACAGGCGCTCAGAGTACAGAAACGTCCATTTTCCGCTTTTTATACGTTTTTTTATATATTCAAAGGGCGCGGAGCCGTAAATCACAAAATCGCTTTCATTTGCAAACCGGACTGCCTGTGCATGCTCTTCTTCCGATGCATACGCACGTAAAATGTATGGACGTGAGCTGTTGAGATCCTTAAATCCGGTTTGAAGACGTTCTTTGGCAATCGGTTTTGTAGCGATAAAACGGAAGGAAACGTCCTCAATCTCCGCCATGCTGTCACAGAACGGAAACTGATGGTGGTTCATGGCGTTTGATATCATGGTTACCGAAATCCTTTTTGCCGTGTCAGTTTCATTTACCATGTTTGAATCTCCTCTTTAATCTGCCGAGAACTCTACCCGGAAAAATGTACGCCCGCCATAGCAGCTCGCCGTAACAGCGAACAACAAGCTCTTTTTTTCCAAATCCTTTATTTTCAAGAATCTGTTTCCTGATCTCCGCATATTCCATCGCTGTGTTTTGCCTGTCGTTTTTCGGTATTTGTTTATAATAACCGATACAAAGCAATGCGATCCTCGCAATATATGCGTTGTATACGGCTTCATCCCGGTGTTCCGGATACCGATCGTACAGTTTTTTGTATACAACTGCAATGCTGTGGAAACGAAAACTTTCTCTCCCCGTCGAAGTCATAACGGAGTTTGCTCTTACGTTGCGGTAATAAAGGATTTGTTTCAGGCAAAATACTTTTTTGCACATGCGAAGCAATTCGAACGAAAAGAGCTCGTCTTCGAACATGATCCCTTCCGTAAACTTAAGTCCCCGGTCGTATATCTCCGATTTCGCGAAATATAAAAAAGGAACAGCGTGATAATTCTTATGCTCCAGCAGCATTGCGATCAGGCTGCTGCCGTCTGTCGCAGGATACTGTATGGCATGCCGCAGCCCGTTTTTTTTGATTTTGATCGAACTATCCTCTGTGATATTATCCGCCTCAAAATACACGCAATCGGCGGCTTCCGACAAAGCTGCGGTGACCAATGTTTCCACCGCGTTTTCGGCTAAATAATCATCACTGTCGACGAACAGAATATATTGTCCTTTCCGGTGGCGCAGCCCGAAGTTCCTTGCAGACGATGCGCCGCCGTTTTGTTTTGAAAAGACCTCAACTCTGCTGTCGGTAACCTCTTTACAGATCTCCAAGGAACGGTCAACAGAACCGTCGTTGACTAAAATGATTTGAAGGTTCTGATATGTCTGTGTCAATAAATTGCGGATGCATTTATTAAGATACTTTTCACAGTTATAAACAGGAACAATAATCGTTACCAAAGGTGCGTCCATATGTATACCTTCTTGATCTGAAATTGTATTCGCAACAAGCCTTTTTTCTATATCGCTGAATGCATAATGAGCTTCTGCAAACACTTGGAGCATTTGTTCTCGATCAGGTACCACGATACCCACGATACCCCCCACGCGACGGCACAGACGAGCACAGCCAGCAGAACGTTACGCAGACTGAAGCTGTCGATGTGAATCATGCGTACGGCAAACGTAACAAAATAGTAATGGATCAGGTAATACGAATAGCTGACGTTGCCGAGCTTTACAAGCGGCTTCGGCGTCCGGAATCCGCAGCCGGACCACACGAGCCCTGCGCAAAGAACGATGGCGAACATCGGTATGGAATACCACACCGAGAGGGGCTTCAGGAACGCCGGTATGCAAACGGCGATCGCCGTCGCCGTTATCGAAAAAGCAGGAATCCGTCCGGTTCTCATCGGCAGGTTGCGGTTTTGCAGCAAACGGAACACGCCGTAAATACCGAGTCCTGCAATAAAGGAAGTCCAAACGTAGGGGTTGGCTGTATAAAAGTGGATCACGGGGATATCCGTAGGAAAAACGACGCCGACGAGCGCAACAAGAGCGGCAAGGCCTGCCGCGATATAGCCGCGGTGTTTATGGCTGATGCGCATGGCAACCAAAAACAGAAGATAAAACAGCATCTCCATCTGCAGCGTATGTCCAAGCCCAACGATGGGCCGCAGAGCGGAACCCGCTTTTGCCGTCGCGCGCCGGTAGGGGATGAACAGCATCGACTTGATCAGATGTTCCAATGTGGGCTTGTAACCGATCAGATCAGGAACAAACTGCCCGGCGATAAAGGTGAACACCGTCAGTCCCCAGTATAGCGGCAGCGTGCGGATCAGCCTGCGGGTGAGAAAGTAACGTTTCTTGGCAGGGTTTTCGGTAGAGAGCATCACTACGAAGCCGCTGATAATATAAAACAGATATACCGCATGCGAAAAATCAAAGGGGCATGTGCCCTGCAGCCCGGTGAAATGATATACCGTGACGCACATCGCTCCTGAAAAGCGGAGCGCCTGCAGCGAATCGATCCTTTTCGGCAGGGAAAATACTTTTTGTTCCATAGCTTTATTCTTTCAGAATACTCTGATACACGCCGAATAGCGTAGCTGCGTTGCGGGCAGCGTCGTGGGTAACAAGAGCTCTTTCGCGGGCGTATGCGGATAGACGTAAAGCAAGACCGTCGTCGTCAAATATGCGCTTGACGCACCATGCCAGCAGGGCGGGATCGTCGCTTCTGTAAAACAGCGCTTCTTTGCCTTCCGCCGCCATATCCGGCGCGCCGCCGACGTAGGAAGATATGCACGGCGTGCCCACCAGCATGGCCTCGCCCAATGTGTTCGGGCTGTTTTCGGCAACCGAAGTCAGTACGTATGCATGAACGCCCGCAAGGCGTGATGCAACTTCTTCGGCGGAGAGGGGTCCGGTGAAAACAATGTGATCTCCCACGCCGAGCTTATCGATGCGCTGCTTCAGGTAAGCGCCGTACCCCTTTTTGACCAACGCTTTTTTTTCGCCGAAGGGCTTATGCCCGGCAACGTATACCTTGATGTCCGGGTATTCCCGGATCAGCTCCGGCAACGCTTCCACAAGAAAATGGAAGCCCTTCAGCGCGTAATAGCTGTTGCCGACGTACAGCGTATGCCGTTCCATGCTGCCGATATCCCATCTTTGTTTATAAAACGGCGGGCGAAGCACGCGGGGACAGCTGTAATACGTTGCCGTGGGGTTGAGCGCGTATGTATGCGCGCGATCCCAAGTCGTGCGCCCGAGGATGTACTGCGCGTTTTCAATGATCCCTCGCTCGGGTTTCATACGGGGTTTATACCAGCGTGTTTTGCGCAGGTGCAGCGTCATCGCTGAAAAGACGGAAACAGGGGAAGCGGATAGCATCATATCGTCGATGGGCAAAAGCCCGCACTGATAGCCGTACTGTCCGTTCAGAATGCCCTGCATCGATACCACGGCGGGTACGCCTTTTGCCTTTGCCGACTGCATCATTGCGGCGGCATGCAGGAATTCCGTGCCCTCGATGTGTATGATATCCGGCTTTGTTTCGTCGATCAGCCGGTCGCAAATGAAGCGCAGTGTTTTAGTGTTTGTTCCTTTTGTATAGGGGATCGACCTGTAATGAACGCCGTCCGCTTCCACGCTGAAATCCAGCCCCGTATCCGATTTGCAGGCAATGAACAAACGCACGCCCTCAAGCTGTTTCAGCTGTGCAGCCATGGATTCCACCCAGCCGCCCAGAACGCCGCCGGGTAGAGACAGCGCTGCAGCGGCAGGCCGCGGGATCAGATTCACAGTCCAGAGAATATTCATTTGCGGGATTCCCTCCATTTTATGATATCGGAATACATTATGGGGCAAAGGATCAGTAAAGGAAAAAATACCGTAAAACCGTAAGGATCGAGGAGCGCCACCAGGGCGATCGCGGTGATGTGTGCGTTTGCGGTTGCCCGGATGGTTGACGATTCCGGGATCGCCGTTTTGAAATAATGCGGCGTATGAAAGATAATCAGCAGCAAAGGGATGCCGCCCCAGACGCCGTATTTCGCAAAGGTGTCCAATAATTCGGAATGGCCGCCCACACGTCCGCCGAACAGCCTGCAGCCGATGATCGGATACTGGAAACAGGTCTGGATGCTCCACCAGTAACGTTCGATCCTGTTGGCAAAGGAGTCCGCCGTTTCGCCTTCCGCCGTGCTCAAAAGGTCTTCGATCTTGCGCACCACCTTGGTGCCGTCAAAGATCTGCATGATAAGATTCCGGAAGCTTTCAACATATACCAGCATCAGAACGATGGCGGCGATTAAGGCGAAAGAGATAATAAAGGCAGGAAACACGCTTTGGCGCCGGTAAAAGATCAGGATCGCCAGTGAGATTACAGATACAATTACGGCGATGGAGTAACCGGCGTTCAGGATCAGAGCGAAGAAGGAGACCGCCCACGCCACACCGAGGAAAAAGAAAAACTTATTTTTCCTGAACGACATCAGCGTCCATGCGTATACGACCGGTGCGATCACGACCTGCGGGTAAACGAGTCCGTAACCGCCGACGCCCCGACGCATATAATCATACAGTTCCGGCGTATCTCTTACCAGAAGCCGGGCGATCGTGGGATCGTTCACGAGTTCGGTTACAGTGCGGTAATTGAAAAAAATCAACAAACCGAGCGTGAGCGGTACCACGATCTTATAGTTCTGCCAGCTGTCGGCGCTGTAGATGCTGATGAAGTAAGCCAAAACCATCATGTAGACCGAGATCTCCGCGAGGATAGCGCCTACGCCGTTCAGCAGGTACGCCATCAGCGCCACTGCGACCATAAAGATCGCGCACCAGATCTGTATGTTCGTAAATTCAAACCGGTTCAGGAATTCAATAAAAAACCATACAACGGCAAGCCCCAGCGCCAGCAGACGGAAAACCAGATCGATCTGCAGGGGAGGCGCGATCGACCAGACCATCAGATACAAAACGGCGACCATTTGCATCACGGTCTGGAACGAATGATTGACTTGTACGGTCAGTCTTTTTTGCATAATACCCTTTCGAGCCAGCGGCGCATACCGTCGGTGTGTTTTTTATAATCAAAGGCGTCGCGCAGCGCAGCCGGCGAGTAATTTTTTACCATAACGTTTTGCATGGCTTCGCAGATCCCTGCAGGGGAGACGTCCGGCAGAATCACGCATTTGTCATCCGCGTATAAAGAAACGTCGCTGACGGAAGTGGTGATCACCGGCACGCCGCAGGTGAAGGCTTCTGCAAATTTGGTGGGAAAGCCGGCGTTGTTCCGGCGCGTGGGTCCCCGCAGGAAAACAAAACAATCGCAGCTGAGGATCTCACGCACCGTTTCGTAATGTGTCAGCCTGCCGGTAAACGTAATTCCTGCATGATCGGCAAACGCCGCTGCGCCCGGTGTGTGCAAAATGAATTCCTCTTTCGTTATGCCGATAATCCTGAGCGCCGCGCCGTCAGGAAGTACGGAAAAGGCCTCCAGCAGCAGATCCAGCCGGTCTTTATCGGAAGGGGACCCGGCGTAGCAGAAGGTGAACCGGTCCCTTTTTTCTCTTTCCTGTTTCCAAATCGGGTCTTCGGTATCCACAAGGGGCGGCAATACGATCAGCGGTTTACGGCCGCCGTATTTTTTTTCCATCACGCTGCTTACGGCGATGATCCCGACGCATTGTCGGGGAAGCTTCTGTTCGATCAGACGGCTGTCTGCCGATTTTATGATATGCTTCAAAAACGAGCCTTCGGTATAAGTGCTCCACTCGGTGCAGTCGTACAAAATGCGGATGTCCCGGCGCGCAAAGGCTTTTCTTGCCGCCCTTACGGTGGCGTACTGCGTGTTGTAAAGCATCAGGGCAACCGTATCCGGATATTTGCTTACAAGCGTTTGCAGATTCGTCATATCGAAGATCTCTGCCGCCCACTGACGTGCGGAGCGCGGATATGCCTGTTCATACATATCGAAGCCCGCGCCGTATTCCCGCTTTTTTATCCCGGAAAAAGACGGTTCTTCGCGGTTCGTGCCGAGAAACACCGCGTTGTAACCAAGAGAACGCAGCAGTTTGCCGTTATTCACCACTCTGTGCGCAGCGGCGTTTTTATCCGGCAGTTCGAAATTGCCGGTAATGATCACGGTGCCGCGGTTCATTTCAGGTGCTCCCTGTACCATGCGATGGCTTCTTCGATTCCCCTCGCAAAGGACCATTCGGGATCGTAACCCAACAGCCGACGTGCTTTGCCGATATCGGCATTGGAATGCTTTATATCGCCGGGACGGTCGGGCCCGAAAAACGGCTCCGTATCCAGCCCGAGGGCTTTTGTGAGCCCGTAGTAGATGTCGATCAGGTATTCTCTGCCGCCGTACGCGATATTATATGCCTGACCGGCGGCTTCATGGGGTGCGAGGCAGGCCTTCAGGTTCGCCTCGATCACGTTTTCTATGTATGTGAAATCCCGGCTTTGGCGTCCGTCGCCGTGGATCGTGGGCCGTTCGCCGGAAATCAGCTGCCGGATGAATTTCGGGATCACCGCCGCATAGGCGCCGTCGGGGTTCTGCCGCCTGCCGAACACGTTGAAATACCGCAGACCGTAGGTATCCAGCCCGTAATGCATCGTATACTGTTTTGCCCACTCCTCGTCGCAGCGTTTTGTAAGGGCGTAAGGGGAGAGCAGATTTCCTTCTCTTCCTTCGGTTTTCGGCAGGTTCGGTTCGTCGCCGTATACGGAAGAACTGGAAGCGTACACGAATTTCTTTACCCCGCTCCTGCGGGCCGCCTCCAGCATGTTCAGCGTGCCGGAGATATTGTTGGCGCAGTAAAACAGCGGCATCTCGATGCTGCGCGGTACGCTGCCCCATGCCGCCTGATGCAGCACGTAATCCGCGCCTTCGCACGCTTTGAGGCAGGTATCAAAATCTTTTACGTCTCCCTCGATAAACGTGTAGTTTGGGTTTTCGGCAAACATCTCGGTATGTTCCCGTTTGCCGGTGGAGAGATCGTCCAGGCACCGCACGGTATATCCCATGCCGAGCAGCGCTTCGCAAAGATTTGAGCCGATAAAGCCCGCGCCGCCGGTCACAAGGAAAACCGCATTCTGCGGAAAAACAAGTTCAGAATAGCCCATGATCACAGCCTCCAGTAGAGATATCCCAGTTCTTCGTATTCGCTGCGGGAGAACAGCCCCTTCACGTCAAGCAGCACCTTTCTCCCGGGACCGAAGAGGGCGGTTACATCCGCGGGGGCCAGTGTGCGGAACGCTTCGTGCGCCACGCTTAAAATCACCGCGTCCATATTACGGATCTCAGAAAGCTCTGTAAATCGGATGCCGTAGAGGCGCATAGCCTCGTTCTTGTCGGCGCAGGGGTCGCAGATCAGCGGGTCGATGCTGTATTCGCGCAGTTCGTTCACGATATCGATCACCTTGGTGTTGCGCGTGTCGGGGCAGTTTTCTTTGAACGTGAACCCCAGGATCGCAACCTTCGCACCCCGCACGGCTTTGTCTGCGGCGATCAGCTTCTTTACGGCATTTTCCGCCACGTATCTGCCCATATCGTCGTTGATGCGTCGCCCGGCGAGGATCACCTGACTGTGGTAGCCCGTCATTTCCGCCTTGTAGGTCAGGTAATAGGGATCCACGCCGATGCAGTGTCCGCCGACGAGGCCGGGCGTGAAGTTCAGGAAGTTCCATTTTGTGCCGGCGGCCTCCAGTACGGCTTTCGTATCGATGCCCATCCGGTTGAAAATGATGCTCAGCTCATTCATGAACGCGATATTGATATCCCGCTGGCTGTTCTCGATCACCTTCGCTGCCTCCGCCACGCGGATGCTTTCGGCGCGGTGTACGCCGGCTTCCACGATGAGCTCGTAAACGGACGCGACGTTTTCGAGCGTTTCTTCGTCCATGCCCGACACGATTTTTGTGATCGTATCGATCCGGTGGATCTTATCGCCGGGGTTGATGCGTTCCGGCGAGTAGCCGATTTTAAAATCGACGCCGCAGCAAAGCCCGGATTCCTGCTCGAGGATCGGCTTGCATACTTCTTCGGTCACGCCCGGATATACGGTGGATTCATAAACCACGATGCTGCCCTTGCGCAGATTACGCCCGAGAATACGGGAAGCGCTTTCAAGCGGCGCGAGATTCGGCGTGTGGTCGTCGTTGACGGGCGTGGGAACAGCCACGATGTGGAACAGCGCCTCCTTGAGGCGCGAAGGATCGGCGGTAAAATCAACGGTTGTGTTTTTTATGGCTTCGTTTCCCACTTCACCTGTGGGATCCATGCCGCTGCGGTACAGGTCGATCTTTTTTTCATTTACATCAAAGCCGATTACGTCGAGCTTCTTTGCGAAAGCTACTGCGATTGGCATGCCCACGTAGCCGAGTCCGATCAGCGAGAGTTTTTCTTTATGTTCAGTCAGTGCATGATAAACGTTCATCTTTATACTCCCCATGTTTTCAATAGAGCTTTTTTACTTCGCCGATCAGCGCACGGTTGACGGCAAATACGTCGAAACGTTCTTCTGCGAACGCGCGGGCGTTCAAGCCCATCTGTTCTATATCGTCCGTTTCCTCACAGAAGCGGAGCATTGCTTTTTTCAGTGATCCCGTATCCTTCGGTTCCACGAGCAGGCCGTTGAAGCCGTCGGTCACCGTTTCTCTGCAGCCCACCGCGTCCGTTGTGATCACGGGACGCCCACAGGACATTGCCTCCAGTACGGCGCGGGGCGTCCCTTCCCGGTAAGAGGGAAAAACGAAATAGCGGCACGTCTTCAGAAATGCGGGCACGTCTGAGATCTCGCCCTTGTACTCCGCGCTGCCCTGTGCGCAGAGCGTATCAAGCAGCCGCTGGGTATCGGTGCCTTCGATGCCGTCAAGTTCCCCGGCGAGACGGAGCTTCGCGTCCGGGTAGGTCTCAAGCACGCCGGAAAAAGCGCGCAGCAGCTCGTCGATCCCTTTTTCGGGATTTAACCGGCTCAGATAGCCGAAAACGCGTTCATTCGGCAACGGAAACACCGGGAACCGTTCGGTATTCACACCGGAGCCGTGCACCTTCATCGTCTGCGATTCCTTCACGAGTTTTGCCGACAGGAACATCGAGAGATCGTCGTCGTTCTGGAAAACCACGCGGGAAGCGCGCCTCAGCGAATATCTGATATAAGGAAGGATCAGTATCCGTTTGAGTTTTCCTTTGATCCCTTCCGAAATAAACAGGCTGCCGGCGCCGTTGACCACGTTCATGCAGGGGATCCCTGCTTTTTTTGCCGCGTTGTTCGCAAGCGGCGCGAACCGGATGCCGTAAGAATAGATCAGCCCGATGTTTTTCCGCTTTACTGTTTTTACGATCAGCGAGCGGGCTTTCATTTCCGCGATCGGGTCGATCCCTCTGCGTGACAACGGCAGCTGGATATACGAGACGCCTTCTTTGCCAAGCCATTCGTCTCCCTGCCGCTGGGGTTCCGGCCCGAAAACAGTGACCTCGTAGCCTTCGTTCCGCAGCGCCTCAAAAAGCTCGGGTCGGTAGAGATACAGCCTGTGGGCGCAGGCGGAAAGCATGCCGATCTGTTTACACATGGGCGGCCTCCGGATCCTCTTCGGTGCAGGCCTGCCCGGGCAGTTTTCTGCTGAATACGTCGGAGTTGACCTGTTTTGCCGATTTGTAATCTTTGCCGAATACGGTGAATACCGTCATCAGCAGGATCTTAAGGTCGTAAAACGGGCTCAGTTCCCGGATGCCGATCAGGTTATACGTCATTTTGTCGGGCAGTATTTCGGAAAGATAAAGTCCGTCCGGATCTTCACGGCCCGAGAGCAATTCGTTTTCATTCCTGTAGTAGATGCTGGCGAGAGAGGTGATGCCCGCAGGGAGAAGGAACGTCGCCTTCATTTCGTCGGTATAGTGGTCCACGTATTTCTGCACCTGCGGACGAACGCCTACAAAAGTCATGTTGCCCTTCAGTACGTCGATCAGCTGCCCGAGCTCGTCGATCTTGTATTTCCGGATAAACGCGCCCACTTTGGTCACGCGGCTGTCATTTTTAACGGTAAGCAGATATCCATTGTCCGAGTTCAGGTACATGGAGCGGAATTTATGGATACTGAAATCTTTTTCGTATGCCGTTTTGCGTACCTGCCGGTACATCACCGGCCCTTTGGATTCCACCTTTATGGCTATGGCGGTAATTAGACAAACGGGGGAGAGAACGATCAGAAGCAACAGCGACGCTGCGATGTCGAACAACCGTTTCAGTATCAGTGCGCCTTTTTTCTCCTTAAGGATATCGTAATATTCCCTTACTCTCTCGTTCTGCATATCTTCGGGCAAGTCTTCCCATTTTCTCAGTTTCATGAATTATTCCTCGTTTTCTTCCGGAATGGGTTCTCCCGTATATGGCAGAAGGCGTCCGGTTTCTGTAACCGTATAAATCTGCGTACAGTGTTCCAGCACGCTTTTGCGGTGGGTCGTAAGAATAAAGATCCTGTGCGGATCCTCTCGCATCAGGTTTGAAAGCACCTGTGCTTCCGTTTGCGCGTCCAGCGCGCTTGTCGCCTCGTCAAACAGCACGATTGGGGCGTCACGCAGCACGGCGCGGGCGATCAGCAGCCGCTGCAGCTGTCCGTGCGATAGGTTGTCGCCGTTTTCTTCCAGCCTGAAGTTTAGCTTTTCAGGCTGTGAGCTGATAAATTCGTCCATGCACGCGAGGCGCAGCGCCTGTATCAGCGTTTCGTCGGAAGCGTCGGGAGCCGCCATGCGCAGGTTATCGGCAACCGTACCGGAAAATACGGCGCTTTCCTGCGGCACGTAAGAAAAGAAGCGGCGGGTGCTGTCGGATATCGTGATCCGCTCTCCGTTCACAGCCAGTTGGACGCTGCCTTCACCGGGGGACACCAGCCCCAACAGGATCTTGAGAAGCGTGGTCTTGCCGTTGCCGGAACGGCCGATCACCGCCACTCTTTCACCGGGGCGGACTGTAACCGAGACGTCGTTCAGTACGTTTTCTCCCGCGTCTGCGTAGGCGAAGCTCATATTTTTGATTTCCAGCGTCACGCCGTTTACTGCGTTTTCAAGCAGCGCCTGTGCGTGGTCTCTGTCCTCGTCCGTTTCGGTCTCGAACCGGGTGATCTCCATGATGCGTCCTGCGCTGGTCGATATCGATACCATACTCGGCGCAAGGGAGGCAAGCGAAGAGAAAGAGGAGGTCAGCGTGCCGGAGATCTGCAGAAACAGCGTCATCGTTCCGACTGTGATGATCCCCTGCCACAGCCGGTAAACCGCCCAGCCGTAACAGGCGTAGGAAACAACGATCCCGAGAAGAGACAGTACCATCGTCATGATGATATTGAACTTTTCGTATTTCAGCCGGACTTCCCTGTATTTTTCAGTCAGTTCTTTAAAGAGGTTCGTATACTCTTTGATCAGGTCGAAAGCCTTTATGATCTGCAGGTTGCGCAGGCATTCCTCGGAGAAGGAGAGTACCTTGCCGTTCATATCGCGGGCTTCTTTATTGAACGCGCGGATCGTTTTTACAAGGAATCGGGAGGAGAGCACGAAAAACGGGGCGCTCAGCAGCGCGAGAAACGCCATCACACTGTCGTAATGCAGCACCACGGCGAATGAAAGAAGAAATGTGACCGACTTTGAGAACGCGCTGGGAATGAAATTGATCACGCCCGAGGCCACGGTGGACACGTCTCCTTCCAGGCGGTTCAGCAGTTCGCCGGAATGGAACGTGCCGATCTTTTCCCACCGGGCGCGCACCACGTGCGCAAAAATATCGTTGCGCAGCTCGTTGTCGATCCGGGTGCTCAATACGGAAGTGATGCGCGACGTGACTGCCTGAAACAGCACCTGCAGGATCAGCAGCGCGATCGCCACTGCGGCGGAACGCATCAGAACCGTCCTGTCCTTCGATATAACGGCGTCGATCAGGAACTTGGAGGCCACTGTGGAGCCCACCGACATCACCGCGGCGATCATGCCGAACAGAATGTATAAAACGATGGTCCCTTTATAACGCTTTATATAGCTGAAGATCCATTCCCATTCACGGAGCATGGCGCTCAGCAGGTTTTTATCAATGCGGTTCCTCATTTGCCGGCACCCTTTGCGGTTTTGCTTTTATGTGAGGAAGACCGGCTTTTGTGAAGACTCCTTTTTTCGGGCTTCTCGCCGTAACCGTAGCCGTGACCATAGCCGTGACCATAGCCGTATCCATAACCATAACCGTATCCATAGCCGTACTTTCCGTAATAGCTGTATTTACTGTAGCCGTAGTTTTCGCCGTAGCCGACGGCACCGCTCATCGCGCCGTTGAATACGCAGCCTATCACATGTACCTTGGTGGTAAGCAGATTGTCAAGGCCCGACTTGATGCGCGAAATGCGTACCGTATCCTGCAGTATTACGAAAATGGCGGCGTCGACACACTGCGCGATCACGGTGGTGTCGGAGATCAGGCCGCACGGGGGCGTGTCGATCAGAATGCAGTCGTATTGATCGCGGAACCGGTCGAGCAGACTGCTCACGTATTCGGTGCGCATGCGTTTCCAGTAACTCTCTCTCTGCGTGAATACGATCACATCGATATCAAACCCTGTCGGCTTGAACAGCAGGAAGTTTTCATCCTCAAGCAACGCAGGTTGTTCCTCGGGATCGATATTCAGCGTTCCGCAAACGCTGGGGTTACGGATGTCCCAGTCGATCAGCAGGACCTTTTTGCCAAGCTGCGTCAGAGAAATGGCAAGGTTCGCCGCCACGGTGGTTTTGCCTTCGCCGGGGGCGGTGCTGGTGATCAGAATCGTTTTTTCGTCGGATGAAAGGGCGTGCGCGGTCGTGTTGCGCAGCAGGCGCAGCGATTCCATGAATCCTCTGCCGATATTGGGGTTCGTGCACAGAACGGAACGGTCGATCTGCTGTTTATAGCGTTTGAACGACACGCCGGGCAGCACGCCGAGCGCTTCCTGCCCCAGCTGTTCGCCGATCTCTTCCTTCGTACGGATCGTTTTTCTGGAAACACAGTACAGAAGGATCCATACCAGCCCCAGAAATACGCCGAGTACGGCGAAACGGAACGCGTCCTTCATATAGGCGTTCCTGTTTGCGGGGGTGGTGGGGAGATATGGGTTCGTGATCATCGTGAATTTGATATTGCCTACCACGTATCTTGCCGCTTCCGGGCATTTATCGATGGCGCACAGGATGATATCGTATACCTGCTGCGGGTTGCTGCCGCTGCAGGTGATCGTAAACATGTTCGATCCGGAAACGGACGACGCGCTCAGCGTTGCGGGGAGATACGGATATCCGAGCTCCTCGCAGATTGAATCCTGCAGAATGTTGCTTGCCAGAATATAGGGGAACGCGGTGGAAAGCTGCGTTGTCATCGCGCTGTCGTAATAGAAAGAGTAAGACGTCATGCCGCCGTCCGTCCGGCTGGAACCGGTGGAGGTGCTGATCGTGAAGGTTGCCGAAGTGGAATAAACCGGTACGAAACGCGAATAGCCGATCACAAAGCGTACGCCGCCGAGAAGCAGCGCCAGCACCACCGCGACCCACCAGAATTTCGCGACGCCCTTGACAAGGTCGCTGAAATAAAAGGGGATAAACTCGTTGGCTTTCCCTTTATTGTCTCTTTCGCCCGTTTTGTTTGTGTTCTGTTCCATCGGGGATCTGCCGTCCTTCCATGAGGGATACTCAGTGTTTCTTTCCGGTGTTGTTCGCGCCGTCAAAATCGGATGTTACGCCCGGATTGGCGTATTTGCCGTAGGAGCCGTAACGGTTATATCTTGAATACTTGTTGTATTTGGAATACTTGCCGTACTTGTTGTACTTGCCGTATTTGCCGTACTTGCCGTACTTGCCGTATTTGCCGTATTTGCCGTAGCTCCGGCTGTAATAGTAACCCGATTCGTCGAACCCGATCTGTCCGATCAGCGAAAACTCGGGATATACGTCGTTCAGAATGCAGCCGGAAAAGCCCGCGCCGAGATTCTTAACGGTTAAGATCGCGTCGTTGAGCGTGGCCGCGGGTACGGTGTCCGTTCGTACGACGAGCAGGTTCTGATCAACGATCTGTATGATTTCCGTCACCGAGGAATCCACCATGATGGGGGATGTGTCCACGATCACAAAATCCATTTTGTCTTTGAGCTGTTGGAGTACGCGCTTCACGCTGCCGTTCTCGATCCACTGCTGCGAGCCTTTATGGGCCCTTGTATTCAATGCAAGAAACAGTGTTGAGTTTCTGTACTGCCGCAGTTTGAACTGTTCCGCCGGCAGATCTCCCGATAACAGGTAACCGAGCTCCGATCCTTCTTCGTAATCCAGTTCAAACAGCTTGTACAGAGCAGGTTTTTTCTGGTCAAGGTCAAAAAGTAGCACTTTATTGCCCTTGCTGGCCAGCGAGAGCGCAACGTTGGCGGCCACGGTGGATTTGCCTTCGTTTTCGGCTACGCTGAGAATGGAAAATACCTTCGCGCCGGACATCCGTTTCGCATATTCCAACCGAGCTGCGATCTGATGGAAGCTCTCTGAAAACTTCAGGCTTACCGTGACCGTATCGTTGGTGAGAAGGCCTTTTTTCTTCCTTTGGAATCTGTTCAGCAGCGATTGGTTCTTTTTTTCGTGCGGTATCACGCCGAAAATGCCCGCGTCGATCTTCTGAGAGAAATCGGCTTCCGTTTTTACGGTATCGCGCAAAATGGAGATGGCGACCGTTCCCCCTACCGACAGCAGCACGCACATGGCGAGGATCGCCGCCTCGTTGGTCTGCGGCATCGTGTTAGACGGGCCGTGCGCCATGGCGGGCATTTTGATCACGTCGATCACGGCGTTTTCAAACACGATATCCGAGATCTCCGGATAGACCTCCAGGATCGCGCATAACTGGCGGTAAGACCGCTCCGGACTGTCGGTGGTCACGCTGACCTGAAACAGGTTGGTTCCGGTAATGGTTTTGGCCTTCAGCGATCCGCGGAAGCCCTGGCCGAGACGGTCCGCCGCTTTCGCGCGCATGGAGGGCTGTACGAATACCTCCGAAAACACCTTCGCCATCTCGGAGGATACCGAAAGGTTCGCGTAGGGGTTCATATTGCCGAGCTTCGCGCTTACCACCAGCGTGGCGGTGCTGGTATACTCGGGGGAATACACGCTTTTCTGCAGAATGAAAATAGCCATAAGCCCGATCAGAACGCTCATCACGAAAAAGATCAGGTTTTTCTTCAGGTCGCGAAGAATGCTGTGCCATTCAATAACTATTTTTCTTTCTTTTTTGTTCTCTGTCTGATTCGCCATACCGTTACTCCACAACGACGATCAAAACGGAATGCCCGCGCCTGTCGAGCGAATCCGTAGCGTAATAGTGAATGCTGTAAACCCCCTCTTGGGTGGGGTCGTAGTTGGTTTCCGTGTGCAGGGTGGCGGAAACGTCCGCTTCAACGCTGTCACGGGCAGATATGAAAAATGTTTCGGGAGTGATCTGTGTGCCCTTGGAAACATAGATCAGATATTGCGCGAGAACGATCTGCGGCGCGTTCACGCTGCGGTCTTCCACCACCATCGGCAGAGTGAGCGATACCTGATCGCCCTTGCTGTTGGAAACCTCGGCCTTTACGCTGTAAATACCGGCTATGCCGTACTCGTAGTCGGCGGACGTGATGATGATGTTGGAGCTGATATCGCCGTCCAGTACGTCGTATGCGCCGATCACGCTCGCCGCGTTCACGGTTTCCGTCTGCGAAAAGCATAGTGACCGGTTCAGATAGAACTGCGGGGAAACGTAACCTTTATACGTGATTTTCCGGGACGCGCTCGCAACGTGGTTATCGTTGTCGCATACAGCGTAATATACCTTGCAGGTGCCTGTTTCGGTAAACTTTGAGATCGATTCCACGATCACGCGGCCGGTCAGGTCGCCGTCCTTCGCGTCGTATGCGGTGACGCCTGCAAGCAGATCTTCTTCTGTAACGTTCAGATCCACCTCCAGGGAGTCCCCGTCGATCGTGATCACTGGATATGTTTTATCTGCCTTGATTTCGTCGCGGTACCAGTACCACCCGAACAAAACGAGCGCGGCAACGAACGCTATCGTGATCACGAGCCGCAGCAAACGCATCATTTCGTTTTCCCCTCTCTCAATAAATAACTTCGATGTCTTTGTTTTCGATCAACAGCCCCGGATTCTCCCGAAACAGCAGTTCGGCATAATCGAGGGAATAGAACTCGCTTACCATCTCATGCGCGTCGGACATGAACGGCGTGCGCATATACGGACTGTGCGCGTCGCTCGCGATGATGTCGGCCAGCCCGCCGGAGAGAAAGCCGTGGGCGGTGTTCTGCGCGCCTCTGCCGAAAGCTCCGAACAGGCTCCCTTTGTTGAGCTGCAGCAGGCAGCCCATCTTTTTCAGAAGGTATCCGGTATGTTCGTCCTCTTTCAGCGCTTCGTAGCGTTCCGGATGCGCGATCACGGGCACGTAACCTGCTGCGATCAGTTCTTCGCATTGGTCCATCATCGCTTCGCTGCGGGCCAGAAAATCGAATTCGATCAGAATGTAGCGCGAGGCGTTCAGCGTGATGAGAGCGCCGCTCCGGAGACGGGGCAGCACGCCGCCCGCACAGAAGATCTCCTGCCCGCTGTAAACGGTAACGGGAATGTGTTCTTTTATCAGCGCGGCGTTCAGTGCGGCAAGTTTTTGGGTAAAGGCGTCGTCCCATGCGTTTTCCGGCATCCCGGGCGCATTGGCGTGCGGCGTGGCGACAATGGATCTTGTGCCGCTTTCGGAAGCGATGCGTGCCATCTCAACGGAATCGGAAAGGCAGTATGCGCCGTCGTCAACACCGTCGAGGATGTGACAGTGAATGTCGGTCATGCGGATTTCACCTCCAAAATAATACATAAATATACAAAATAATATAAAATAAAGCTGCCTTCCCTACATTATAGCAGGGAAGTGCAGCAAGTGCAACATTTATTGTTAATTTTTTTTATTATTGTGAAAAATAATAATAAGGGGTTTCAACGGAAAAAAGCAGCCAGAAACTCATTCAGCGGGCCGTCGTACACAGCTTCGCACAAAAAACTGTATGTCATCTGGTCCCCGTTCGCATAATAGATGTGCGTTTTGCCTTCGTATTCACAAAGATCGACGTCGCTGCAATTGATGTTGAGTCCGTGCTGCAACAGATCTGTATCTTCCGGCGACAGCCTGCGTCCCGGTTTCAGAACGCGGTCGTCGTCGCCGAACATCATCATGGGATTGTGGAACCCGACCTCCCAATCGCTGAAGTTTCTCGTGCGGTAGATATACGGCGCGTACCGCTGGCAGGGGAGCGCTTCAAGGCAGATCATGTAGTAATAGCCCTCGGCGAAGCGCAGCGCCGGGCAGGCATTATACCGGCAGGGGGTATATGAACAATCATCCGGCAGCATTTCCCAATGCGTCAGATCGTCGGACCTTGCGAAAAAACAGGTAAAAGGGGTCCCTATCGCGGGGTTATCCGGCACGTCGGGATTGCCGCTGACCTCCACCGCCATCATATATCCGGTCTCGCCGCGGCAAACGGAAGTGTTCCACAGCCGCTTATCGGGAACGTGCAGTACTGTGCGCTCCTCCCAGTGTTCAAGGTCGCGGGTCGTGAACATCTTCACTTCATGTCCTCCGCGGGGGTCGTGCCAAGCGCCGCTGTCTTCCGTTTGATACATGGTGAGTGGCTTATCGTCAAAACGGGTCGTGGCGAATACGTACAGTGCGCCGTCCTGAGCAAACGCAGAGGCGAAATAGCAGTTCTCACCGAAGGGCGCCGTCAGCCGGTCCGTCTTCACATTGCGCACGCGGATGTGCTGATACGGACAGCTTTCATTCGGTTCAACGCTTTCCGCAAGATATAATTCGTTTTGCCAGATCACAGGCGTCTGTTCCATGCCGCGGCGCAGCGCGCCGAGCTTCCTGATCACCGGCGCGCGTCCGGTTTTCTGACCGATGGAATAATAGAATTCAGTCATGGTAAGTCCTCTTTTCTGTTGATACCGGGCGCAGCAGCGTCACGGTGAAGGGCGCAAGCTTCGGCAACGTGAAGCGCGTCATTTTGCCGTCTTCCCCGGCGGCGGGCGCTTCCGCCGTACCGCAGGCTTCCGTGGTTATAAGCAGCTTATGATACGTTCCGCCGAACAGTACGTCAACGTCTTTCAGTTCGTCGCAGTTTGGGTTGAATATCAAGGCGGCAGGGCCGGTTGGAGTGTTTCGCAGCACCGTCCATAACCGTGCGCAGGATTCCGTTAAAAAAGGCATCCGGTCGTCGGAAAGGTATCTGAAAACGCGCTTCATCTGGGTCGATTTCAGCGTGTCAAGATAGCCGCAGACAGCATAGTGCGACGAAACGCACACTCTGCCGCCGAGCTTGTTTCTGAAGACGCCCATCGAGCAGTCCGCTTTGATCCTGCTGTGTCGGTCCGTAAGGAAACAAAGCGTTTGCGCGCCCGGGGCGGGCAGCAGCGTACGGCTCTCGCCGTGAACGAATACCTGCGGGCAAAGCCGCTGTTTGCCTTCAAACCCTACGTTTATCGGATGGCTCGCGTATATTTCAACGCTGTCTTCCGGCAGAAGTCCGCCGCAAACAAAGCCGGTCAGTTCGCCGTACCCCATATCGTTGAGCGTTTTGAGCGCTCCGGCATCCATATAAATACCCTCCGAGAGTATTTTGAGCAGTTCTTTTTCGGAAAAAGCGCGCGGCAGCGTCCCCGTGAGCAGAAAACATGAGGCGTTATCGAAATCGCAGCAGCGGGGCAGTCCCAGCAAAAACAGCTCCTGCCACGCGCCCGCAAAGCGTCCGCCGGAACCGGTCAGAAATTCTTTGTCCAGTGCGGCCTGCGCAAGCGGCGTCCAGCCGTCATATATGCCAGCCGTGGGGGAGCGCCCCAGTGTTTTACTGAGCAGCGTTTCAAACGGCTGCGTTTTTCTGAGCGCTTCAAAGTGCCCCCGCATGACGTGCAGCGGCTCTCCGCCGGGCGCATCGGGCAGGATGTTCAGCGCGGCGCCGGTACAGCCTGCGGCAACGTACAGCAGCGTTTCGAGCGCGGTGGAACGGGGACTTTTCTGCAGCAGCCGGTAGGGGAAGTTCTCGATCTCGCTCTGTACCGCCGTTACGTACGCGGGCAGCCGCGCGGCCTGTCTGCCGATCTGCTCGGCCTTATCGGTCAGTTCGGATAAGGGGCGGTCGGTATACGCGCCGCCGCCGGGCCGCCACATGATTTTATACCTCCCGCCGTCTGAAAGCGCGTCTGCCCATCCCGCAAAATCGTAGCCCTCAAAATACCGTTCGCCGGTCATGAACCCAAGCGTGATGTTCTCATCGTATGCTCTTACGGTATTGCCGATCAGGCGCAGAAGCTCCGCTATTTTGGCGCTCTGGCACCGCAGCCACTGTTTGCGCAGTTCGGTCCCGCAGGGCGAAAGAAGCGCTGCTTTGAGCGATTCTCGCGTATATGCGCAACCTGTTTCGAGGTTGAACCGTTCGATACAGCCGTCGCAGAAGCAGCCGTTGCCGATGGGCAGGTGTCCGTACCTGAGATCGTCGTCCACCCATATGAAATCGGGATTCGCGGCACAGAAGATCCTGTACAGCGGCTTTACGTATTCTTCACGGTAGCGCTCGTCCCCAGGACAGAAAGAGCCTTCGCACGTTTTTCCGTCAATGTCCGTCATATGCCGCCAGTTGCCGTGCAGCGCTTCGTCCATGCGCTCCGGATGGTGTCCGATGGTTGATAGCACGTTGATCCCGCAGGAGAACCCTTCCGCTTTTATCCGTTCGATCCGTTCGCGCAATATCAGCGCGTGTTCCCGCGCGGTATCCAACGGCAGCGGCGGATGGAATGAGGACGAAAAGAAAGCGACCTGCTGTACGCAGTCACGGTATTCTTCCAGTATGGCGGTCAGTTCGGCAAACGCCGTTTCATCCTTCCAGTTCGGCACGGATACGCGAATCGAATTGATGATTTCCCGATCCATTCCGGTTCGCCCCCTTTATAATGAAATTATATCGTATGGAAAATATAAAAGCAATCGTTCTTTTTCCGTTTTGCTGCAATTATCGTATTTTGTGATTGAAAACCGGGATGGAATGTGGTATGCTTTGCAGGAGGTGAAAAAACATGAAAAAAACAATCCAAAGAAAATACGCAAGACTGATCGCCCGCACGGGCGCCAACATCCAGAAGGGCCAGCCGGTCCGGCTTTATATCAACGTCGACCGGTATGAGTTTGCTTCCATCCTTGTGGACGAGTGCTATAAGGCGGGCGCTTCCCGCGTGGATATCGACTGGATGTCGCAGCCGATCCAGAAGCTCAATATCCGTCACCGTACGCTCAAAAGCCTTTCCCATGTACAAAAATGGGAAGAGGAACGCATGAAGCTGATGGCGGAAGAGCTTCCTTGCCGCATCATCATACTCAGCGACGATCCCGACGGTCTGAAGGGCGTGAACCAGGAGAAGATGCAGAAGGCGCGCATCGCGGTCTATCCTGTTATCAAGCCTTACCGCGACGCGATCGAAAACCGGCATCAATGGACCATCGCGGCCGTGCCCTCTTATGAATGGGCAAAAAAGGTGTTCCCGGAGCTTTCAAAGTATCAGGCGTACAATAAACTGTGGGACGCGATCCTCGCAAGCGTACACGTTACCGAAGATAATGACCCCGAAGAGGCGTGGCGGCAGCACAACGAGAACTTCAAAAAGCGCTGCGACTGGCTCAACGCGCAGAAGTTTGAACGGCTGGAGTACAAGAGCTCCAGCGGTACCGATTTTACCGCGTGGCTGATGCCCGAAAGCCGCTGGCACGGCGGAGGGGATTATACGCTGAACGGCGTGTATTTCAACCCGAATCTGCCCACCGAAGAGATCTTCACCACTCCCTGCAAGGGCAAAGCGGAAGGTACGCTGGTATCCACGAAGCCGCTGTCTTACGAAGGCCAGCTGATCGAAAACTTCTCGATCACGTTCAAAGACGGCAAAGCCGTATCTTGGAAGGCCGAAAAAGGGGAGTCGCTGCTCGCCAAGATGATCTCGATG
>JAFRSZ010000019.1 GCA_017439205.1 Clostridia bacterium | reverse complement strand
GATCATCGGATCGTAGTCGGCGTAAAGTTCGGCCTGGACAGTATCCGGGAAGAAGCGGTCAACGATGTAATCGCTGGCGTTGATCAGCGCGAAGGTGACCGGCACGTCGCCCGCGATGGCGTCTTCTTTGACCTCGAAGTAAGCGAGGAAGTCGCCGAGGTCGCCGTCCAGCGCCTTATCGAAGAACGCTTCGTTCATATCGGCAAGGCCGGTATAATTGCTGAACATGCTGTTCATCGGGAGGATACCGGCAAGCGTGGTGAGCTTATCCCACAGAGCCGCCTGTTCTTTTGCTTCGCCCGCGGGGATATACAGACCGTCGGTCAGCGCGATGAAGCGGTCGGCAAGCGCGCCGAGGGTGGTCTCCCAATCCGCGCTCCGCTCCACGCCCAGCGCCAGACCGAATACGCCGATGTTCAGGCCGAAGTCCTCATTGAGCGTACCGATAAAGCCGTTGGCGGCGGAATTGATCTTATCCACGGCGAACGTCGCGGCGTAATAGAGGATATCGGTCACCTTGCCGAGGATCGCGTCTTCAGCGGTCAGCGTTCCCGCGTCAACGGCCGCCGCGTCTATGGCGGTATAGGTATAATCCCAGCCCTCGAGTTCAACGGAACCGAGCACCTTGGAGAGGATCATATCCACGGCGGCTGCTCCGATGGCGTCGAGCGTATCAAGGTCCTCAACGCGCATATGGAAATCGTAGAAGATGCTGTCTTCGTCGTCCGCCGCCAGCAGATCGCAGGCGATGCGGATGCCGCAGTCAAGGGCGTTCTCAACGGAGGAGAAATCCATATCGTAGACCATACCGGCGTTGAAGCCGTGCGCGGAGGCGAATACCGCGCTGATATCGGCGGTTTCGGCCAGCGCCACAAAGGTATCGCGGTCGATATACTGTTTCATGGTATCCATGAGGCCGGAAACCTTTTCGCAGATCTTCTGCAGGTTTTCATACAGATACTCGTTGCCGCCGTCGGTCAGGGAAAGGTCCGCCATGCCCGCGTCGGAGGCGATCATGTCAACGAGGCCGTAAAGGATGTGGTTCACCTGCCCCACGACGCCCTTATAATCGTCGTAGTTCGCCATAACGTCAAGCAGATCATAATCATATTCCGCTTCGGTATCGATATAGCTCATCAGCGTTGCGATCTGCTCCAGTTCTTCAATCCTGCCGTTGAGGTTCGTGACGATCACAGTTGCGGCGGGATTGGTGAGCACACTGTCAACGGCGGGCTGAATGTAATCGGATTGGATCTTTTCCTGCGTGATGCCCACCATGGAAGCGTAGGTCCATACGTTGCCGCCGTAGGTGATATCATAATCGGGCGTTGCTGTCACTTCCACTGCAAAGCTGTCCTCCGCAGCGTAGCCCGTATAGGACAGCGATACGGTGACGGAATTGATCGTGACGGAGCCGGTGATGCCGCCGCCGATGATCGGCATATTGTTCGCCGCGGCAACTGCGGCGTCCACGGCTGCAGTCGCCTGCGTTTGGATATCGGGAAGCATCGCGGCGATCTGCGCGTTGGCATAATCCTCGATATCGGAGAAGGATATTTCAATCGGGAAAACGTAGCCCGCGTCGGTTAACTCCTGCGGTACAGGTGCGACATCCATCACGAATTTCTCGGCCATCGCCGTGCCTTCGCCCGCAAGCAGGTCAGCGTATTCAGCGGGCGCCTCGGTCCCTTCGATCATCTCGTAATAATCGGTGCCCTGCAGCTGATCCTTATACGGAGAATAAATCTTCGGCATGTAGCTTTCAAGGTCGGTATCGCCGGGGTGATAGGTGCCGATCACGCCGTTCGCGTCGCCGATGGTCACTTCCGGCGGCTCTACGTTCACGCCCGCGGCGATCACCTGCACCATACCCTGCAGCGCGGTGAGGAAGCCGGAAAGCAGCTCGTCGAACTGATCTTTATAATCGTTCTGCAGCAGTCCGACGAACTGTTTTACGAGTGAATAAACGTCGGTGGCGCGCAGATCCATGGCGTTCACGGCGTCGATGCTGTCCTGTGAAAGTGCGTCGCCCACGACGCTGAGGAACCACGCCTTGATGCCGCCCGAAATGGTATCGTCAAAGGTCTCAAGGCGCTCGTCGCCGTTCTTCGGGATCTCGTAGCCCATCTCGCGGGCGATCTCGGCAACGAATTTTTCCTGAATGTTGCCTGTAACAAGGTAATCGTGATAGAAGTCTTTCACGGCCTGATCGGTGCAGGCGTCGCTCTCGATGAATTCGCCCACCTTGCCGTAGTCGAACACTTCGTCGTCCCAGCGGAACACCTTGCCGAAGGTCTCGGCGTTCGCCGCCACGAACTCAAAGATACTGTAGATGAAGTTGATATCGCCGTCCGCACGGGTCTTGTTGAGAGCGGAGACGTCGAGGTTTGCGAAGTCGCCCTCCAGATCGGCGATGTGGTCTTTGTACTGCAAAAGGCTGTCCACGCCGGTGATATCCAGCGGAATTTCCACGGTTTGGCCGAACACTTCCACCTCAAAGGTGTTGAAGTCGGCGGCGACGGCGGCGATCTTGCGGTCTAACCAGTCGAGCAAAATGCCCGCAAGCTGGTCATAGTTCAGGGACGCGATATAAGCCGCGTCGTTTTGGGCGACCTTCGCCTTGTCGTATTCGGCATAGGCGGAGGCGGGGTTCGTAACGGTTTTCTCCGCGGCGAACGCGGGGACAAAGCACGTCAGCGCCAGTAGGACGCTTAAAAGTACGGCAAAAAACTTTTTCATAGAGCTTTCCTCCAATTAATATTTCTGAACGGCATCATTATTTCAACTGATCGTTCTGATTTTATTATACGTTACGGCAGTGAGCTTTTCAAACAACAAAACGGACGGAATTGTCACTACTGCTGCAACAATTCCGCCACAATTCAAAAAATATGTGAATAATCAATAAACAAAAATCTCAAACGCCGTATTTGCCGCGGACGGTCTGCAGATAAGAGAAGGTTTTCTGCAGCGACGCGTAATCGCTCATGCCGATCAGATAGGTACAGATCGCGTAGGCGAATACCGTTACGTAATAGCTGAACGAGAGCATTTTTTCTTCCGGCAGTCCGCCGGGCACAACGCCGTTCACGAACCGGAACACGAGGTTGAGCAGCTTCGGGAAATAGGTTGCGATCCTGCCGTGGGTAAAGAATTTGCCGATGCTCACCCGCACGTCGTCTTTCAGGATAGACGCGTTCAGCTCCGCTTCGGTCGGCCAGCCGCGCCGCAAAAAGGACGCCAGCCAGTAAAGCGCGGTATGCACGCAGGCGTCCTCGAACGCATCAAAGAAATCGCCGATGTTTTTATAGTATTTATAGAATTCCGTGCGGGAGATCCCGGCTGCGGCAAGGAGCTGCGTCACCGTGATATTCCGGTAGGCGTTTTCGTCGGAGGCGTCCAGCTTTACGTAAGCGCAAAGCAGATCGTAATGAAAATACGGGCTCCCGCCCAGCCGCTTTGCGAGCAGCAGGGAAACGTTTGCCAGCAGACTGTGAGAACGGTCGTATTCGATCTCCATCGCGAGCGGCGCGCGTTTCTCGTCAACAAGGAAATCACTCCCGGTGATGAAATAGAACGAAAGCGCGGGCGACGCCATGTTCAGGCAGCTCTCCACTGCGGCGTCCGTGATCCCTGCGGCGTCCTTTGCCGCTGTCAGCCGATTCTTTACAGCCTCCGCCAGCCGGTAGGCGATCTTCAGGTCGCCGTTCTCTCCGCACAGAAGCGCTGCTTCCGGGTAGTTTTCCCGCGCAAACTCAAACATCCCGTTTGCGTATTCCTCCAGCGACTCCTTATCCGTGACCGGAAACGGCGGCTCCACGGCGATCTTCTGCTGCAGTTCCTCGGCAACGCATTCCAGCAGGTCGTCCGTGTTTTCGAAATACAGATAGAACGTGGACCGGTTGACGCCCGCGTCTTTGATCAGCGCCGATACCTTTATCTTTTGATACGGCACGGTTTTCAGTTGTTCCAGAAAAGCGGCAACGATCCGTTCCCTTGCCGACAGGGATTCTTTCTCGTCCATCGAAAAATCCTCTCTTTCTGAATTATTATATCATTATCCTGCCGTCGTTCTCAAGCGACAAATTCACAGAAAGTGTCGCCTCGGATCGCCGCGGCTGCGCCGGGGGCACAAAAAAAGACCGGTCGCGGTCTTTTTGCGGTTCCCGTTTTATGTCTCCGGGTCGTGCGGCGGCGGCGGAAGCAGATCCGCCAGCGATACGGAATCAAAAAACTCGTTGGCGAGCTTATCGAACCGCCGCCACATCGAGAGCGTGGAGCAGCGGTCGGCGCGGCCGCAGGGGGAGGCGCCGGTTTCAAGGCAGTGCACCGGCGCGAGGCTGCCCTCGGTGAGGCGCAATATCTCGCCGATCTTATATTCCTCGGGCGGACGATTCAGGCGGTAGCCGCCGCCCTTGCCGTGCAGGCCGTCCACCATGCCGGATTTGGTGAGCACCGGCATGATCTTTTCGATGTATTTGAGCGAGATCTCCTGCCGCTCGGCGATGTCCTTCATCGGGATGTATTCGCCGCCCGAATGCTGCGCGAGATCCGCCAGCACCCTTAAAACGTATCTGCCTCTTGACGAGATCATCATATGGTTTTTACCTCTCCGTTATTATTCTGCGCAGGACGCCGCTGCAAATTGGAATTTGTCGCTCGATGCGACAAATTCCAATGAAATGAATAATTAATAATTAACAATTAACAATTTCGGAAGGGCTCCGCCCTTACCCGATTATACTCATCGGATAAGCAGGTTTTTCCAGCTTTCGGAAAGCTTTTTTATATAATTAAAACGCGCCAGCGTTTTCCGAAATTGTTAATTGTTCTTTGTTAATTGTTAATTGAACTGCGCGACAAACTGAAATTTGCAGGGATATTCGTTTGCCGGAACAATTCCGCATTCCGAATTCCTCATTCCGCATTAAACGATCGTTCCTCCGCCGATCACGGTATCGCCGGTATACAGCACCGCCGCCTGGCCTTTGGTGACGGCGCGCTGGGGCGTATCGAACTTTATCACCAGCGTATCGTCGTCCGTCTGCACCGCCGTGGCGGGAGCGGGGGCGTGGCGGTAGCGGATCTTCGCCTCCACGCGCAGGGGCCTGTCGATCTTGTCCACCGCCGAAAGGCACAGGTCCTTTACCGTTACCGTGTCGGTGAAAAGCCCCTCGCCGTGCGTCAGCGTGACGGTGTTGTTTTCGGGGTCGATGCGCGTGACGAACAGCGGCGCGCTGCTTGCGATGCCGAGCCCCTTGCGCTGCCCCACCGTATAGTGGATCACGCCCTTATGCTCGCCCAGCACGTTGCCGTTTTCGTCGATAAATCTGCCGGGCTCTGATTTTCTGCCCGAAAACGTCTCGATCACGGCCGCGTAATCGCCGTTCGGCACAAAGCAGATATCCTGACTGTCCGGTTTGCGGGAGTTCAGAAAGCCGTTTTCTTCGGCGATCCTGCGGGTCTGTTCTTTGGTAAGCTCCCCCAGCGGGAACAGCGTATGCGAAAGCTGCTCCGGAGAGAGCGTATACAGCACGTAGCTCTGGTCCTTGGCGGGGTCCAGCGCCTTTTTGAGCACGTACCGGCCGTTTTCACGCGCGATGCGGGCGTAGTGCCCGGTAACGATATGGCTGCAGCCCAGCAGACGCGCCCGCTCATAGAGCTTATCGAACTTCATGTAGCGGTTGCAGTCGATGCACGGGTTCGGCGTGGCGCCCGCGAAATACGAATCCACGAATTTTCGGATGATCTTTTCTGAGAAATCATCGGAAAAATTGAACACGTAATGCGGCATGCCGAGGCGCATGCACACGCTTTTGGCGTCCTCAACGTCGTCCAAAGAGCAGCAGGTGCGCTCGCCCTCGCCCACGTCTTCGTTTCTGAACAGCCGCATCGTACAACCGACGCACTCGTAACCCGCTTCTTTGGTGAGCAGCGCCGCCACACTGGAATCCACGCCGCCGCTCATGGCGATCAATGCTTTTTCCATCGGTTACACTTCGCAGCTTTCGCAGTTGTGCTTTGTGGCGAACTGCGCGGGATCGTAGGCGATGCCGTGCCTGTCGTAATAATCCTTCAGCGCCGCGCGGATGACCTCCTCTGCCAGCACCGAGCAGTGGATCTTATGGGCGGGAAGGCCGTCCAGCGCCTCCACCACCGCGCGGTTGGTCAGTTCCAGCGCCTTTTCCACCGGCTGCCCCTTGATGAGCTCCGTTGCCATCGAGGCGGAGGCGATCGCGCTGCCGCAGCCGAAGGTTTCAAATTTGATATCGGTGATGATCCCGTCGTTCACCTTGATGTAGAACTTCATGATGTCGCCGCACTTGGCGTTGCCCACCTCGCCTACGCCGTCCGCGTCTTCGATCACGCCCACGTTGCGCGGGTTGCGGAAATGGTCCATCACTTTTTCACTGTATAACGCCATGGTTTTTACCTCACTTTAATATGAATTGCTGTTTGCCGCTCATAAGGTCCCGCCAGACGGGGCTCATGGAGCGCAGGAGCGACACCGTTTCTTTTACGGCGTCGATGATATACCGGGCCTGTTCCTCGGTGAGCGTTTCGTCAATGGTAAGCCGCAGCGAACCGTGGGCGACCTCGTGCGGGCGGCCGATGGCCAGCAGCACGTGGCTGGGCTCCAGCGAACCGCTGGTACACGCGGAACCGGACGAGGCGGCGACGCCCTTATCGTCCAGCAGCAGAAGCAGCGATTCCCCTTCGATGCCCTCGAAGCAGAAATTCACGTTGCCGGGCAAACGGCGTTCGCGGTCGCCGTTCAGCGCGCAGTGCGCGATCTCGCCGATGCCGTCGATCAGCATATCGCGGATGCGGCGCTCCTTTGCGGCGTTCTCTTCGAGATGGGCTACGGCGTCTTCCAGCGCGGCCGCCATGCCGACGATGGCGGGCAGGTTCTCGGTGCCCGCGCGTTTGCCGCGCTCCTGCGCGCCGCCCTCGATCAGGCTCTGCAGCAGCACGCCCTTGCGCGCGTACAGCACGCCCGCGCCCTTGGGCCCGCGGAACTTGTGGCCGGAAAGACTGAGCATATCGATATTCATATCCTTCACGTCGATGGCGAGATGCCCGGCGGCCTGCACCGCGTCCGTATGGAACAGCACCTTCTTTTCTCTGCACACCGCGCCGATCTCTTTGATGGGCTGCACCGTGCCGATCTCGTTGTTTGCGAACATCACGGTGACAAGGCAGGTATCGTCCCGGATGGCGTCGGCGACCTGCTCGGGCGTGACGATACCGTTTTCGTGCACGTCCAGCAGCGTGATCTCATAGCCCTCTTTTTTCAGCTTTTTCAGCGTGTGCAGCACCGCGTGGTGCTCGAAGGCGGTGGAAACGATGTGCTTTTTGCCCTTTTTCGCGCCCAGCTTCGCCGCCGATACGATGGCCTGATTATCCGCCTCGCTGCCGCCAGAGGTGAAGAAGATCTCTTTGGGGTCGGCGTTCAGGGCCTTTGCCGCCGTTTCGCGCGCCGCCAGCAGCGCCTCGTTTGCCCGCTGCCCTGCCGAGTGCAGCGAAGAGGGATTGCCGAAATTGTCGCGGAAATACGGCATCATGGCCGCAAGCGCCTTTTCACTTACCGCCGTGGTGGCGGCGTTATCCGCATAAATATATTCCATAATGGCTCCTTTTTTGAATCCTATTTACCCTACCAATTGGTGGGTAAATAGATGATAGCACCGGAAATACGGTTTGTCAAGTACAAATTGGAATTTAGCGCACTGTTCAATTAACAATTAACAAAGAACAATTAACAATTTCGGAAAACGCTGGCGCGTTTTGATTATATAGGGGAACAGCCACAATATCAGATAACACCTATATAAACCGATGGATTATAATCGGGTAAGGGCGGATTCTCACCTGTCGGTTCGGTCAGTGCTTCTGTGGCATATG
>JAFRSZ010000239.1 GCA_017439205.1 Clostridia bacterium | reverse complement strand
AGGTGCCTGCCGCATTTAGGGCATTTTCTCATTTTCGACCTCCGTATCTTCTCTGTCCGCGATCATCTGTTTTCTGCGCTCGGCAAGCTCTTCACGGATAGAGGCAAGACGTTTTCCGGTTAAATTGTACCAGAAAAACGTTAATCACAATCGGGGGACGGTTCATTGATTACTTTTTTGTTTCTGCGAGCTGTCAATCACGAAACATTGTCCCCTGATTTTTTTGATCGTAAAAGCGGAACTCTCACACTGATCGTTACCTGATTTTGATTGACTTTATTAGGTCTTCAGGTGTGTTCTCATCCAAAAAAAAGATATAAGATGGTAAAAAAACATAACAGTCCAAAACACAAGAACGATAAGTGTGAAGCAAAAAAGCGGCTTGTTTGTTACATTGCATACGATAAATCCTGTTATACACAGAAAAAGGAAGGTCAGCAAAGCTGCCGCAAGAAATTCTTTTTGATACCATTTGTTGCGAAGCCTTTTGTACTCTTCAAAGTGTTCATCAATCATTTTTGAGTCTGCCTCAAACACAGGTAAATTTCTCTTGTTAATATCCGATTTCGATTGATAAAGCATTTTTGCGGTATGATAATCATAAGAAATGCCGTTAAACGTTAATATCCGGGTTGAGGAACAGATAAAATACTTTATTGATGCTGGTTTTTTTCTTTCAAATGTAAATTTCCAACCATGCAAATCTGTAAGACGCCAACCTTCTTCTGCCATTTTTGTAAGCCAGTCTTCAATTTCATTAACTGTTGCACGTAAACATGGTTTCATAATTGTTTGTTTCTGTATCATAAAAACACCCCCCTATCACAATCAGGGCATTTTCTCATTTTCGACCTCCGTATCTTCTCTGTCCGCGATCATCTGTTTTCTGCGCTCGGCAAGCTGCGCACGGATGTCCGCAAGACGTTTTCCGGTCAGGTTGTACCAAAAGAACGGTATCACGCCCAGGGCGTTCAGCAGCTGCGGGACCAGCACGTAGAACATCCAGATGTAAAAATCGGTTTTTTCGCCCTTTACGGCGACCTGCTCGCCGTTTACCGTCCGATAGGTCAGGCCGATCCTCGGCAGCACGGCGGTTGCGATCGAGGTGCTGACGGAGCTTGTAAGCTTGCCGAAAAAGGACGACACCGCGAAGGATACGCCCTCGTTGCGCTCGCCGGTCTTCAGCTCCATATAGTCTATCGTGTCGCCGATCATCTCGGTGGAGATGATGTTTCTTACCGTGTGCACGATGCTGATAACGATATTCAGCAGCATCAGGATCGGCACGGCCACAAACTTGTTCGCGTAATGCCGGGCCCCCGCAAAGAAGCAGATGACGCCGATCGCCGCCTTGGATATGAAATGAATGATCATCAGCTGCTTGTTGTCGAACCTGCGCTTGATGGCGGGAACAAACGGATAGGTGCCGATGCCCACCGCGCCACCGGGAATATCGATCAGCAGCTTCAGGGAGTTGAGCTGCACCACCTCGGCGAAATAATAGGTGGTGAACACGTTGTAAAGTCCGCCTGCGGACGAAAGCATGTTGCTCAGAACGATCAGCAGAAGCGGCTTGTTGCGGATCAGCACCCGAAAGCCCTCAACGATGCCCGGCTGCCGCGCGGACTGCACCACCCGCTCTTTCGTGAAGATCCCTGCAAGGCTGAACAGCCCGCCGCCGAACACGGCCGAGATCACGCCGATCAGCAGAAAAACGGTACTGAGGCCGACGTTCCACACGCCCTTCTGAGACATATCCATCAGCGAGAGCAGAAGCGTCTGCGATGCGCCAGCCACGATGCCGCTGATGAAGGTAGAGAACGAAATGATTCTCGTTCTGTCCTGCGGCAGGGGCGACACCGCGGTGGTCATGCCGTTGAACGGCACGTCCGCGAAGGTAAAGCAGAGCTCCCACAGGACATATGAAACATACATATAGGCGATTTTGACGCCCGCAGAGGATACGCCTTTCATAAACGTGGGCCCGCCGAAAAGCAGCACCGTTAAAACGGCGAACGGCAGCGGCGTAACGATCAGCCACGGGCGCAGCTTGCCGTAGCCCGTTCTCGTTTTATCCACAAGGGAACCGATCATCGGGTCGTTGACCGCGTCCCATAACCCCGAAAGCAGCATCATAAAAGAAACCGCGCCGGTGGGCAGCCCGAACACCTTCGTATAAAACAGCGACAGGTAGCCGCTCTGCGTCGGCGTGGTAACGAAGCTCTTGCCGCCGGCGGCGAAACCGTAGGCGAGCGCCTCGCCGTAACCGACGTAATGCTTCTCTTTTATCCCGCTCATAATCCGGCCTCCTTTTTCGGTAACGTATGAATCCATCATAGCAGAACGCGCGTGAATAATCAAGCGCCGCGCGCATTTTTGCACAGCGCCGCGTGAATATCCGTAAGAAAAAGAAACCGCTTGTTTTTTTTATTCATATTTGTTATAATGATAATTACAGAAAATAAACAGGAGGTCTCTCTATGAAAGAAAAAACCACGCGTCTCATTTCCGTTCTGCTTGCGCTCTGCCTGCTGTGCGCGGCGATGCTGCCCGCGTTTGCGGCCGACGACCCCAACGTCTACGTAAGCGAGGGGATCTATCTTGCCGGCGGCGAAGATCCCTACCCGTTTTCCACCACCGTCACCTTCGACCCCGCGACCGGCCGTCTCACCGTTGACGAGGCCAAAGGAAACATCGTTTCGATTGAAAACACGGCGGATTTCTGCAGATGGATCAAAACCGTCGCGTCCGGCGTGAAAACCGTGTACATCACCAAAAACAGCTTCATCAGCAACTTTTCAAACAACGACAGCCTCGCCGATTTTCCGTTCAACCGGGCGTTCGCGTATCTCTCGAATCTGGAAAGCTTCGAGCTGGAAAAAGGCAACACCGAGCTCGCGGTGAAGGACGGCGTTCTCTATTCCCGCGATTACGCCACGCTGATCCACTACCCCGCCGCAAAGCCCGACAAGACCTATAAGATCGAAGAAGCCTGCATGCAGGGCCTTGAACCCTACGCGTTCTGCAACACCAGATATCTGGAGCGGCTGGAGTTCCCCGCCACCCGCAGCAGCCTCGAGTATTTCGATATAGAGGAATACAGCCTCTCCGCTCTCGATCTGGATACCGGCGAACCGCAGACGGGTTCCATAAGGCAGATCGTGTTCCACGGCACAAAAGAGCACTTTACCTATATCGCCCATTTCTACGAGGGCAACAACGTGGTGGATCAGGCCGAGATCATTTACGATACCCCCGGCGCAGCGAACAACTTCCTGAACTTCTTCCGCGTTACGATCCCCACGTATTTTCGTCTGATGATCAATATGTTCCGGCAGCTCCTGCAGGATATTACCGGCCGTTGACCGTCACACAAATCGGCGAAGAACCGTAAAAAACAGCAGCCGGGTATTCCGATACCGGCTGCTTTTTCTGTCTTGTAAAAGCCTGAGCTGTATGGTAAAATGGTTTTCGTAACCACAAAAAGGGAGCGCCCGAAAAACAAAAACGGAGGAAAAATCAATGATCATCCGGTTCCTGACGCAAAACGACGTTTCCGAGCACGAAAAGGTTGCTTCGCAGGCCTTCGTATTCCCGACCGATATCGGCGATCCGAACGCCGCGCTGCCCTGCGAAAAGGTGCTCGGCGCGTTCGGCGACGACAACAAGACGCTCTTTGCCGATCTTGAGCTCTACGAAAAGCAATGCCATTACGGCGGAAAGCTGCTGAAGTGCGCCGCCATCGGGGGCGTGGCGGCGAAGCCCGAGCACCGGGGCAAGGGCGCGGTGAAGGCGCTGTTTGACGCCGTCTTCAGCGAGGGCGGATACGATATCAGCATCCTCTACCCATTCTCGGAAGTCTATTACAGAAAGCTCGGCTACGAGCGCGTGGGCCGTTCGTTGAGCGTTACGGTCCCCTTCGCCGCGCTCTCATCCATTCCGCGGAACCGGGACGCGGCGCTCTACGAGGGCAAAGATCCCGAACGGCTGCTCGGGATCTACAACCGCTGCGCCGCGCAGTATAACCTGTGCTTCGTGCGTGAGACCCCCGAAATGTTCCCGGAAAAGCCGTATCTTTCGCAGAATTATACGTATATCTGGAAAAACAATTCGTTCGCGACGTTCTCGGTGGATCGCGGCAAAAGCACGGTGTTCGTAAAAGAGATCTTTTTCGATTCGTGCGAATCTCTGCGCGGCATCGTGGGCTTTCTGCGCAATTATGAATCCAACCAGAAAAAGGTGTGCTTCGGGAACGTCCCCGAAAACACGCCGCTCCTGCATTATATCGGCGATCTGAAGGATTGCGGGATCACGCTGCACCGCACCGGCGCGGCGAGGATACTGAACCCCGAAAACGTGCTGAGAGCGCACAGGTACCCCGCGGGGAACGGCGCGTTCACGGTGCAGATCGGGAACGATATCTACAGGGTAACGTACGGGGCAGACGGCGCCGAAGCGGAGAAAAACGGCGCGTATACGCCCGACGCGGTCATGGATATCGGCCGCGCGTCGCAGCTTCTGCTGGACGGCTTCACGGACGCCGCGTATATCCCGGGGCTTGAGATCAGGAACCCGGCGTCGGACTTCTTCGGCGCGTTCCCGCCGCAAACCACGTTTTTCTCGGACGATCTCTGATCGGACGCAAAAAAAGAAAGGATGATGAGCCATGCCGCTGCTCGCGGCTTTTACGGTACCGCACCCGCCGCTGATCGTGCCCGAGGTGGGCAGGGGCGGCGAAAAACAGATCGAAGAAACAACGAAGGCGTATGAGCGGGTGGCCGCCGAGGTCGCCTCTCTCAGCCCCGATACGGTCGTTATCACCAGCCCGCATACGGTGATGTACGCGGATTATTTCCACATTTCACCGGGAGAAAGGGCAGAAGGTTCGTTCGAGCGGTTCGGCGCGCCGGACGTGCGTTTTGCCGAGCGCTACGATACGGAACTTGTACAACGGATCTGCGCGCTTGCCGACGAAGCAGGCCTGCCCGCGGGAACGCTCGGCGAGCGGGACGCCTCCCTCGACCACGGCACAACGGTGCCGCTCCGGTTCATCCGCCGCGCGTATACCGGCGGCAAAATCGTGCGGATCGGGCTTTCGGGGCTGCCGCTTGCCGACCATTACCGCCTCGGGCAGATCATCGCGAGGGCCGCGGCAGAGACCGAAAAAAGGATCGTACTGATCGCGAGCGGCGACCTCTCGCACAAGCTGCAAAGCTACGGCCCCTACGGCTTCGCAAAGGAGGGCCCGGAATACGACCGGCGCATCATGGACGTGTTCGCCCGGGCGGCGTTCGGCGAAATGCTCGAATTCGACGAAACCTTCTGCGATAAAGCCGCCGAATGCGGGCACCGCTCCTTCGTGATCATGGCAGGCGCGTTCGACGGGCTGCGGGTGAAGCCGACGGTGCTCTCGCATCAGGATATCACAGGCGTTGGCTACGGCGTCTGCGCCTTTTACCCGGGCGAACCCGACGAGGGCAGGCGCTTTCTGGACGCGTTTCTGAAAAAAGAGGAAGAAGCGTGCCTCAGAAAGATCGAAGCAAGCGACCCCTACGTAAGGCTTGCCAGAAGCTCCGTGGAATCGTGGGTACGGCTGCGTGAACGCCTGCCCCTGCCCGAGGATCTGCCGCCGGAAATGCTGACAAAACGCGCCGGGGCGTTCGTTTCGATCCATAAAAACGGGCAGCTGCGCGGGTGCATCGGCACCATCGCTCCCACGCGGGACAGCCTTGCCGAAGAGATCGTGATGAACGCGGTGAGCGCCTGCTCCCGCGATCCGCGCTTCAAGCCCATCGGGCCGGACGAGCTCCGGTTTCTCGAGATCAGCGTGGACGTTCTGGGCGAACCGGAGGATATCGCCTCCCCCGACGAACTGGACGTGAAGCGCTACGGCGTGATCGTGAGCTGCGGGCACAGAAGGGGCCTGCTGCTGCCGGATTTAGAGGGCGTGGACACGGCGGAAGAGCAGATCAGCATCGCGCGGCGCAAGGGCGGCATCGGCGAGCACGAGCCCTATACCCTGCAGCGCTTCGAGGTGGTAAGGCACCGCTGAAAACGGAAAGGAAAACGCGTATGACACAGTGCCACGTATGTTTCAGGCATTGCTCAATAGAAGAGGGAAAACTCGGCTTCTGCGGGGCGCGCACGGCAAGAAACGGCAAGACCGAAGCGTACAACTACGGGCGGATCACCTCTCTTGCGCTCGACCCCATCGAGAAAAAGCCCCTCGCCCGGTTTTACCCCGGCAGCAGGATCCTTTCGGTGGGTTCCTTCGGCTGCAACCTGCGCTGCCCGTTCTGCCAGAACAACGGGATCTCGTGGTCGGAGGAAGCGAAAAAATACGCGCTGACCGCCGAAACGCTCAGTCCGCAGGCGCTGGCCGCGATCGCCGCCGATACGCGCAGCCGGGGCAATATCGGCGTGGCGTTTACATACAACGAGCCCCTTGTGGGGTATGAATTCGTGCGCGATACGGCGAAGCTTACGCAGGCAGAAGGGATGAAGAACGTGATGGTGACCAACGGCACGGCGGAGCTTGCCGTGCTGGAGGAGCTGGCGCCTTTCATCGACGCGATGAATATTGATTTAAAGGGCTTTACGGACCGGTATTACGGCAATGTGCTCGGCGGCAGCCGCGGGCAGGTACTGGCGTTCATCGAAGAAGCGGTGAAGCGCTGCCACGTGGAGCTCACCACGCTGATCGTACCGGGCGAAAACGACGGTGAAGACGAGATGCGGGAATTATCCGCGTGGGTAAGCGGCCTCCGGAACCCAAGCGGCGAAAGCGTGCCGCTGCACGTCTCGCGGTTCTTCCCGCGGTTTCGCATGACGGACCGCGCGGCGACGGACGTAAAAAAGGTGTACCGCCTGGCTGAGATCGCGCGGGAGAATCTGGAGTTCGTTTACACGGGCAACTGCTGAATACGATACCGGGGGGGGAAGAGACTATGCAAAAAGACGTTGAAAATGAGGTTTTGCTGTACGATCCGATCTTTGCGAAAAAACCGCCCGAGGGCTGGGAAGACAGCGAAAAAGGCGGCTTCTTCGGCAAGTCGGCGACAAAGAAAACGGTATTCGTGGTTTTTCTCGTTCTGGCCATCAGCTTATCGCTGCTGCTCAGCTTCCGGTCGCTGAGCAAGAAAAAGTATATCTACGACAATACCGAGGACGGCTGCCGCCTGAGCGAGTTCAACGGCACGGACGCCGACAACGTTCTGCGGATCGATACGGCGGTCGGCGAAAACGGAGAAGCGGATCCGGAGAAGCCGGTAACGGCCGTACGCGAATACGCGGTGTGCTGCAACGAGACGCTCGATTTTATCTTTATCGGCAAAAACGTGACGTCGCTCGATTACAATTGCTTTTATTACTGCACGAACCTGAAGGCGGTTTTCGTGGATGCGGAAAACCCCGCCTATACCTCCGATCGCGGCGTGCTGTACAATAAAGACATGACCGAAATCATCCTGCACCCGATCAGGAACGGCGAATACCGCGCCGCCCTTTCGTTGGGTCTTACCGCCCCCGGGGACGAAGCCGCGTGCGAAGCGTTCTTAAAGGAATTCGGCCGGCTTTTCCCCGAAAACGAAGCGGATACCGGCGAAGAAGCGAAAAAGGCGATGGCCCAAACGGGCGCTGCGTACACGGTACCCGCAACCGTAACGGATATCGCGCCCTTCTGCTTCAGCTACTGCGATAAGCTCGCGGAAATCCGGCTTCCCGAGGGGCTCAAAACCGTTGGGCAGATGGGCTTTTTCAAATGCAAAGGGCTTGAAAGCATCCGCCTGCCGGACGGGCTCGGGAGCATCGGCCCTGACGGGCTCTCTTACTGCGAAAGCCTCGATTATATCTACGTACCCGCCTCGGTGAAGACGATCGGCCACCACGCGTTTTACGGCTGTCTCGGCGTGGACGCGATCTATCTCGGCGCGGCGGATAAGGATACGGTGGAAACCGGCGAAAACTGGCTGCCGAAGCAGAGCGTAAGGTCGCTGAAAACGGTGGCTGCCGTTTACGGGGCCGAAAGGAGGGACGGCTGACGTGTCGAAAATAAAAGCGTTTTTTGCTGACGTAAAGCAGCACTGGTCGGTCCCGGACGCCGCAAAGGGCAGATACATCCCCTATAAAGAATACGGTACGATCTTCATCGGCGTAGGCATGAACTACGGCGTGCAGGCGCCGCTCAAATTCCTCTCGTTCGCGGCGTCCTGCTACCTCATCATGTACCACTATAACCTCCCGTACCTCGCTTTTTCGATCATCTCGCTGATCGGACTCCCCTTTTCATACCTTTGGAGCCTTCTCGGGTGGGTGGTGAACGACAACCTCGGCATCCTTGAAAAAAAGACCGAGCGCAAATACATGATCGTTTACGGCTCGATCGCCGTTCTGGGCCTGCTTCTGATGATCTTCGACGTTTCGGAATGGACGCCCGCGGTTCTGAGAGCAAAGCTCGACGCGCTCTCGGGCATCAACGCGATGAGCTTTTTCAAGATCATCGGCGTACAGCTTTTCGTGAACGCCTACGGCGGCGGCAGAAACATACTCTGGAAGAAAAAGCTGGTGCCGAAATACGGCAGATACAAGTATTCGCTGTTTGCGAACTACGTGCAGAAATGCGTTGTGATCATCCTGATCGGCTGGCTGCCGATCCCGCAGATCCCCGACGGGAACAAACGTCTGTGGCTCGCCTACCTGCTGTTCAGCCTGTTCACGATGTTCGATTTTTCAAACGTGATCGAAAACTGCACGCAGACGATCAGCCCGAACCCGCAGGAACGGCTCTGGGTAAGGACCTGGCCGGTTAAGATATCGCACCTGCTCGAGAACCTGTTCGAGCTGATCATCCCGCTGATCGGCGTGGGCTTCGCGGATATCCGGCTGTATAAATACGTGCTTCCCGCGGTGTTCATCCCGCTGGGCGCGCTCACGCTGCTTTCCACCCGCGGCATCAGAGAGCGCATCCCCCAGCCGCCGCTGGAAAAGAAACAGAAGATATCGTTCTGGTACGGCGTTTCGCAGGTGATGAAAAACAAATACCGCTGGCTCAACATGTTCTCTTCACTGATCGATTCCCTCGGCAACGGGGCGCTGGCGATGATGAACGTGATGTTCTTTTTCTCGATGCGCCTTTATACCCAGGGCGTCCTGTACGGGGTGATGAAGCTGCTGTACGATTTCCGCACCACGCCCACGAGCTTCCTCGCGCCGTATTTCATCCGCAGATTCTCTTACCGTACGCTTCGCATCTTCAAACAGCTCTGCCAGATCGCCCGGTGCGTGCTCTGGATCGCCGCCGTATTCTTCCTGCGAGACCGGCAGGCGCTGTGCGGAATCATCATTTTCGCCTCCGACTTTGTTACGACCGCCCTGTGCCAGGTGTGCAGCGTTGCCGATTCCGATATGGGCGTCCGTCTCGGCGATTACCAGATGTACATCTCCGGCGAACGGCTCGAATCCTCCACCGGCGTATTCTCGTGGTTCATAAGCCCGGTCACCACGATCGTGAGTCTGATGATCCCGCTGATCGTGCTCAAAAGCGGCTTCAACACCAACTGGGACGTTCTGTTCATCGATTCCACCCGTTTCGGTATTCTCGCCGTGCCGGTTGCCATCGACCTGATCGGCCACGTACTGATGATCTTCCCCTTCCTGTTCTGGGACTACAACAACGAGCAGCACGACTATGTGATGGAAGTGCTCAAGCAGAGAGAAAGGCTCGCCGATATGGGCTGGTTCCCGGCGGAATACGAAGGCGGCCTTACCTTTATGCAGGCCGAGGGCGTAAAGAATTCGATCCCGGTGAACGCAGAAGAAATGCTGAAAAAACGGGATAACATGCAGGAAGAAGCGGACGTTTTTTAACGCCCCGACGCAGAAAAAACGCATGCCTTGATACGGAGAAAAAACCCGTGTCAAGGCTTTTTTTACACAAAAAACACGAAAAATCCGCCTTCGGCGCGCATTTCGTTTCTCCAAAATCCGCTTTGGTTCCGGGCGTATTGCAATCGTTTTCCACGTTGGCTATACTGTGACCGTACCGCGAAACATGCGAAAAAAAACCGACAGGAGAACGATGATGAACATGATGGAATACGAAACGCTGCTGAATGGATTTTTTGATGAGATGGACGAAGTGCTGACGCATGAGAAAAAATGGCTGAAAATCTTCGGCGTCACGTTTGCGGCGGTTGCCGCGGCGTCCGCGGGATGCATTCTCGCCGCAAAGGCCCTGCATGCCGAAGAAGCGGAATACGCCGCGGTCGCGACCGGCATACTCGGCGTGATTTTCTTCATCCTCACGGTAAAGCGCTGCATCCGGTATTTCAGCGCCGTGAGCGACAACAAAAAGCTCTTTTACCGGGACGTCTATTCTCAGGTGGTTGCCGCGGAGCTCGGGCTGGAAGTCAGCTGCGAAATCGAATTGGGCGACTACGGCGCGAAGAGCTGCGGCACGGTGCACGAGGGCAGATACGTTACCTATTCCGGCATGATGGACGGCCGTCCGTTTACCCTCGGGGCGGCAGCCGAATACAAAGTTACGAAAGAGGAGTACAACGTCGAGACCGGCAAAACGGTCTCATCAAAATCGGAATGGGTCTATTCCCCGCTGGAATTCGAGTGCGGGTACCGCGGATACGTTACGCCCCCTGTCACCGTGAAAGAACACGCTCTCGGCGAAAAGTTCGTGAACAATCACACCGGGTTATTCAATAAGGTCAAGCGCTTCCTCGGCGACGAAGACAGCCTTGAGAAGAAAAACTTCATTTCGCTGGACGACAAATCTTTCCGCTTCGCAGTGATCTGCGACGACGAGGTTCTGGCGTACAAGACCCTTACCCCTTCGCTGACCGAAAAAATCAAAGCGCTGGATTCATTCGCATCCGTCAATTCTCTGGAGTTCAACGGCGACACGCTTACGGGCGAAACGCAGAACACCGTACTCGACCTGTTCTACGAGCCCTCGCTCACCGGAGATATGAACAAAAACCGGCAGAATTACACGGCGGAAAGAGTGCTGGAAGAAGCGCGCGGCGCAATCGAAAAAATCAAAAAGTTCGCGGCGATGCTCCCCACGGAAATCAACTGAAAACGATTTATAAAAAACGGAGGTAATAAACATGAAGTATCTGAACATTGTTATCGTTATCGCGGTCATCATCGTAATCTACCTTATCAAAACCTACAACTATTTCAAATCGCAGAAACAGGAAATCGAAAAGCAGCGTTCGGGCATCGAGATCGCGCTGACCTCGAGATACGATATCCTTACGAAACTGAACAACACGGTATGCGGTTATACGAAACACGAAACCGGCGTTTTCACCGACGTGACGAAAATCAGGAACGGCATGAGCATAGACGACCTCTCGAAAGCCGACGAGGAACAGCATCTGGCATTCTCAAAGCTGAACATGCTGGCGGAAAACTACCCGGACCTGAAAGCGGGCGCCAATTTCATTCAGCTTCAGGATTCGGTAAACGACGTTGAAAACACCATTCAGGCAACGAGACGGCTTTACAACAACGAGGTTTCAAAATACAATTCAAAAATCGAGTCCTTCCCGAGCTGTATCATCGCAAAGAAACTGAACGTACAGCACGAGGCGTACTTCGCCGCCGACGCCGCAAAAACCGAAGACGTTACGCTGAAGTTTTAATGTACCGATAAAAATCCCGCAGAACACACAGCAAAACCGCCCTGCCGGAGCAGGGCGGTTCTGTTTTTGCATTATCCGTCTTTCGCCTGTTTGATGGAGAGGCTGATGCGCTTTTTCTTTTCGTCCACGCCGAGCACCTTCACCTTCACGATATCCCCCACGCGCAAGACCTCGGAGGGGTGTTTGATGTAACGGTCGGCGATCTCGGAGATGTGCACGAGGCCGTCCTGATGCACGCCGATATCCACGAACGCGCCGAAATCGATCACGTTGCGCACCGTGCCGGAGAGCACCATGCCGGGCTGCAGGTCTTTGAGATCCATCACGTCCGTGCGCAGGATCGGCTGCGGCAGGCTGTCACGCAGGTCGCGCCCGGGCTTCTGCAGCTCCGAAACCACGTCCCGCAGGGTGGGCACGCCCACGCCGAGCGCCGCGGCGGCCTTATTCTCACCGTAGGCTTTCACCTCTTCCGCAAGCCGCGCAAGCTTGCCGGCCCTCACGTCGTCAAGGGTGTGGCCGGTGAGCTCCAGCAGGCCCTTCGCCGCGTCGTAGGATTCCGGATGCACGGCGGTGTTGTCGAGGATATTCTTGCTCTCGGGCACTCTGAGGAAGCCCGCGCACTGCTCATAGGCCTTGGGGCCGAGCTTCGGCACCTTTTTGAGCTGCGCTCTGCCGGTGAACGCGCCGTTGGCTTCGCGGTAGTTTACGATGTTCTGCGCCGTGCCCGCGTTCAGGCCCGAAACGCGCTGCAGCAGCGAGGGCGAAGCGGTGTTCAGATCCACGCCCACCGCGTTCACGCAGTCCTCCACCACCGCGTCCAACGCGGTATCGAGCTGTTTGGGCGGCATATCGTGCTGGTACTGCCCCACGCCGATGGCCTTCGGCTCGATCTTCACAAGTTCCGCGAGCGGGTCCTGCAGACGTCTGGCGATGGACACCGCCGAGCGCAGGTTCACGTCGTACTGCGGGAATTCCTTCGCAGCCAGTTCCGAAGCGGAATACACCGAAGCGCCCGCCTCGGACACGATCATATAGCTGAGGTTATAACCCGCCTCGCGCTCGCCGCGGATCAGCTCCACGGCCATCTGTTCGGTCTCGCGGCTGGCGGTGCCGTTGCCGATGGCGATATGCTCCACCTTATGGCGGCGCGTAAGTTTCGAGAGCAGCGCAATGGCTTCGTTTTTCTGCCGCTCGCCGTAGGTGGGGTATACCACGGCGGTATCCAGCACCTTGCCGGTGGGGTCCACCACCGCCACCTTGCAGCCCATGCGGTAGCCGGGGTCGAGCCCCATGGTGACCTTGCCCTTCACGGGCGGCTGCATCAGCAGCGGGCGCAGGTTCAGCGCAAACTGCCCTATGGCGCCCTCGTTGGCTTTCTCGGTAAGGTCGCTTCTGAGCTCCCGCTCCACCGAGGGGAAGATGAGCCGGTCGTAGGCGTCCTGCGCGGCGGCTTCCACGAACGCCGTGGCGGCGGAGCCCGGCTTCACGGCGGCGCGGCGAACGGCGTCCATGGCGAGATGCTCGTCCAGATCCACCGATACCTTCAGGAATTTTTCTTTTTCGCCCCGGTTGAGGGCAAGGATCTGGTACCCCTGCAGCTTCGATACCGGCTGCGTGAATTCGTAATAGAGGCTGTAAACGGAATCCTCTTCCGTGGCGGCCCCGGTGCACAGCTTCGCCTTTTCGTGCAGCAGCGTGCGCAGGGATCTGCGCAGCTGAGCGTCGTCAGAGATGATCTCGGCGATGATATCCGAGGCTCCGGAGAGCGCGTCCTCTGCGGTTTCCACGCCCTTTTCGGGGTCCACGTAATCCTTCGCGGCGATCTCGGGCCGGGGGCAATCGGGCTTCTGGGCGAAGAGCAGCATTGCCAGCGGCTCCAGCCCCTTTTCTTTCGCGACCGTCGCGCGCGTGCGGCGTTTGAGCTTATACGGGCGGTAGAGATCCTCCAGCTCGGCAAGCGTGGCGCACTTTTCGAGCTGTGATTTCAGCTCGGGCGTCAGCTTTCCCTGCGCTTCAATGGCGTTTTCCACGGTCTGACGGCGCTCGTCCAGCGACCGCAGATACGTAAGGCGCGTTTCCAGCGTGCGCAGGAGCGTATCGTCCATGGAGCCGTGCATCTCTTTGCGGTAGCGCGCGATAAAGGGGACGGTGTTGCCCTCGTCCAGCAGCTTTATCACGTTTTCAACGTGCGCGGGCGCGCGGTCAAGCTCCGCGGCAAGCGTTTTTACGATATCCATAGCGTTATTTCCTTTTCAGAGTGATGATCAGGTCTATTATACACAAAACCCGCGAAAATACAAGCAAAAGAATATGTATCGCAAACAGCGTCAAAAATAAATAAAAACTCTTTACTTTTTATTTTATTTGCGCTATTATATAATTTATAAATTTATTATGAGGTATTATCGCTATGAAACAGAACATCGGTACAAAATGCGTACAGGCAGGCTACACCCCGAAAAACGGCGAACCTCGCCAGATCCCGATCGTACAGTCCACCACCTTCAAATACGACACCAGCGAAGATATGGGCAAGCTGTTCGACCTGGAGGCCAGCGGCTACTTCTACACCCGCCTGCAGAACCCCACCAACGATTACGTGGCAGCCAAGATCGCGGCGCTCGAGGGCGGCACGTCGGGCATGCTCACCTCCTCAGGGCAGGCGGCGAACTTCTTCGCGCTGTTCAACCTTGCCGGCTGCGGCGACCATATCGTTTCTTCCGCCTCGATCTACGGCGGCACCTTCAACCTGATCAAGGTGACGATGGCGAAGATGGGAATCGAAACCACCTTCGTTTCGCCGGACTGCACCGAGGAAGAGCTGAACGCCGCGTTCCGTGAGAACACCAAGGCCGTGTTCGGCGAGACCATCGCGAACCCCGCGCTCACGGTGCTGGACATTGAAAAATTTGCAAGGGCGGCCCACGCGCACGGCGTGCCGCTGATCATAGACAACACCTTCCCCACCCCGGTGAACTGCCGTCCGATCGAATGGGGCGCCGATATCGTGACCCATTCCACCACCAAGTATATGGACGGCCACGGCGGGGCTGTGGGCGGCGCCATCGTGGACTCCGGCAAATTCGACTGGATGGCCCACGCGGAGAAATTCCCCGGGCTCTGCACGCCGGACGACAGCTACCACGGCATCACCTACGCCGAGAAGTTCGGCAACGGCGGCGCTTTCATCACCAAGTGCACCGCGCAGCTGATGCGCGATTTTGGCTCCATACAGAGCCCGCAGAACGCGTTCCTGCTGAACCTCGGCCTTGAGAGCCTGCACGTGCGCATGCCGAAGCACGTTGAAAACGGGCAGGCCGTAGCCGAGTTCCTGCAGGGCCGCGACGAAGTGAATTACGTGAGCTACCCCGGTCTGCCGGGCGATAAATATTATGCGCTGGCGCAGAAATACATGGGCAACGGCGGCTGCGGCGTGGTTTCGTTCGAGATCAAGGGCGGCAGACAGGCGGCCGAAGCCTTTATGAAAAAGCTGCGCCTGTTCGCCATCGAGACCCACGTGGCGGACGCCAGAAGCTGCTGTCTGAACCCCGCAACCAGCACCCACCGGCAGATGACGGACGAGCAGCTTGCCGAAGCGGGCATCCCCGCGGGCCTCATCCGGATCTCGTGCGGGCTGGAAGACAGCGCCGACCTGATCGCGGACCTGAAGCAGGCGTTTGAGAACTGACAAATACAAAATAACAATCATGAAAGGAGGGGAAAAATGGCCCGGAAAAAATGGGAACAGGTGCCCTACGATAAGGCGCGCGCCGTGGCGCTTGCCGAGCAGACGGGCGAAGACGCGTTCGCCGTGCTGCTGGCGCTTTCGCGCGGGTATGAGACGCCCGAAGCGCTCTCAGACTTCTTCCATGCAAAACGGCAGCCGCTCTCCTCTCCGTTTCTGCTGAAAGACATGAACAAAGGCGTGCGGCGCATCCGTCAGGCGATCGCCGACGGTGAGCGCATTCTCGTTTACGGCGACTACGACGCGGACGGCGTGACCGCCACTGCGCTGCTCTATACCTACCTGCAGAACACCGGCGCGGACGTGGACTACTACATCCCCTCCCGCGTGGACGACGGCTACGGTCTTTCCGATAAGACCGCCGCGCGCGTGGTGGAGGGCGGCTTCGGTCTGGTTGTGACGGTGGATAACGGCATCGCCGCCGTGGAGGAAGCCGAATACTTCAAAGCCAACGGCGTGGATCTGGTGGTCACGGACCACCATCAGGCGGGCGATACGCTGCCGGACTGCGTCGCCGTGATCGACCCGCACCGCCGGGACGATACTTCCCCCTATAAAGAATTGGCGGGCGTGGGCGTGGCCCTGAAGGTCGCCGCCGCGCTCGAAGAAGGCCGCTACGAAACGCTGCTGGAGGATTACCTCGATCTGGTAACGCTCGGCACCGTGGCGGATATCGTGCCCCTCACCGGCGAGAACCGCACGCTGGTGGCGATGGGACTTGCGGCGATCGAAAACACCTCCCGCCCGGGGCTCGTGCGCCTGATGGAAAGCCTCTCTCTCGGGAACAAAAGCGTTAATTCCGGCACCGTGGCGTTTTCGCTGGCGCCGAAGATCAACGCCGCCGGGCGCATGGACAGCGCCGAGACCGCGCTGGAGCTGCTGATCACCGAGGATTTCGACCGGGCGGACGAGCTGGTGGAAAAGCTCCACCGCGCCAACGCGGACCGGCAGACCGCCGAGAACCGCATTCTGGAAGAGGCCGCCGCGCTGTTCGGTTCCGACCCCGCTTACGAGCGGGAACCCGTGCTGGTGGCGGCGGGCAGGAACTGGCACCCGGGCGTGATCGGCATCGTGGCCTCGCGCCTTGTGGAGGCCTACGGAAAGCCCGCGTTCGTGATCTCGGCAGACGGCGACGGCGGCGCCAAGGGCTCCTGCCGCAGCATCCCCGGTTTTTCGCTGTACGAGGCGCTGCAGAACTGCGCCGGGACCCTCACGAAATTCGGCGGGCACACGCTGGCGGCGGGCTTTTCTCTCGACGAAGCTCAGATCCCCGCATTCCGGGCGGCAATGAACGCCTACGCCGCGTCGCTGCCCGATTTTCAGCCGGTGCTGCGCATCGACTGCATTTTGAACCCCGCGAACCTCAGCGCCGCCGTGCTGCAGAGCCTTCAGATGATGGAGCCCTTCGGGGCGGCAAACCCCGCGCCCGTGTTCGGGCTGTTCGGCGTTACCATCACCGGTGTGAAACCCATCGGCAACAATAAGCACATCCGGCTGTCGCTGACGAAAAACAACGTGAACCTCACGGCGGTGCGCTTCGGGCAGACGGCGGAGGAATTCCCCTACCGGGTCGGCGACACGGTGGACCTTGCCGTAAAGCTGGAGCGCAACGAATATATGGGGCAGACGAGCCTCAGCATACAGATCAGAGATATCCGCCCCTCGGGCTCCGACGACGAAACGCTGTTCAGAGGCCTTACGGCGCTCGCGCGCATCCGGCAGGGCAAAGAAGCCGCCGCGCAGGACGTATCCTTCCTTCGGCCGGACCGCGGCATCATTAAGAACGTATACGCATACATTAAGAATAACCCCGGCTGCCGCGATACGGCGGAGGTGCTGAACCTGCGGCTGGGCCACCCCCCGACCGCCGCTTTGAAAACCGCCGCCGCGCTTGAAGCCCTTGCCGAGCTCGGGCTGATCGAACGGAAAAACGGCCTGCTGAAGATCGTGCCCGGCGCAAGAGCGGCCCTTAACGACAGTAAGATCCTGCAGGCGCTGGGATATAAAGAAACGTAAACCGTCAGGAGCGACTCCGCGCAGAGCGAAAATATCTCCGCTCTCCGCTCTCATATCTCCGCTCTAATAATTCCGCATTCCGAATTCCGCATTCCGCATTATAAAAATCTCCGCTCTCCGCTCTGATAATTCCGCATTCCGCATTCCGAATTCCGCATTATAACCCGTTTCTGCCTTTGAAATAATACCTGACAAAGAGGTGACCTCCATGCCCGAGGGCTACGAATACTACGCCGCCATAGAACAGGCGGTAAAAGAAAACTTTACGCCGGAAGAAGCCGCGCTGACCGAAAAGGCCTACTATTTCGCCTACAACGCCCACAAGGGGCAGAAGCGCAAATCCGGCGAGGATTACATCCTGCACCCGATCTCGGTGGCGAAGATCCTGCTGAGCTTCGGCATGGACTGCCAGAGCGTGATCGCCGCGCTGCTGCACGACGTGGTGGAAGACACGCCCGTGACCTCGGACGAAGTAAAGCGCCTGTTCGGCCCCGCCGTAGCCTTTCTGGTAGAGGGCGTTACGAAGCTGGGCAAGGTGCCGCTGCAGAGCAGAGAAGAGCAGCAGGCCGAAAACCTCAGAAAGCTGCTGCTGGCGATGAGCGAGGATATCCGCGTGATCATCATCAAGCTCGCGGACCGGCTGCACAACATGCGCACGCTCGCCGCCATGCCGGAAGACCGGCGGCTCGATATCGCGAAGGAAACGCTCTCCATCTACGCGCCCATCGCGCACCGTCTCGGTATCCGACCCGTGAAGGAGGAGCTCGAAGACCTTGCCATCAGCTATCTGGACCCGGTGGCTTACGGCGAGATCGAGCGCGCGCTGGAGGAGCAGGCCTCCGACCGCAAAGAGTTTCTGGACGAGCTGAAGGCGAAGATCACCGCCCGCGTGAAGCTGATCGTAAACAACGCCACCATCGAGGGGCGCATCAAATCGGTCCACGGCATCTACCGCAAGATGTATATGCAGGGCAAGAGCTTTGAAGAGATCTACGATATCTACGCGATGCGCATCATCGTGGATACGGTGAGCGACTGCTACAACTGCCTCGGCCTGATGCACGATATGTATAAGCCCATCCAGGGTCGTTTCAAGGACTATATCTCCACCCCCAAGCCCAATATGTACCAGTCGCTGCACACTACGCTCCTGGGGCGCGAGGGCATCCCGTTCGAGGTGCAGATCCGCACCTACGAGATGCACAAAACCGCCGAATACGGCATCGCGGCGCACTGGAAGTATAAGCTGGGCATCAAGGACGCCGATTCCAACAAGCGCATCGAGCGCGGCATCGGCTGGGTACGCGAGCTGCTGGAGGCGCAGAACGAATCCGGCGACGTGGCGGATATCTTCAACACGATCAAGAACGATTTCGTGAGCGACGAGGTGTTCGTGTTCACCCCGCGCGGCGACGTGATCTGTCTGCCCGCAGGCGCCACGGTGATCGACTTCGCCTACGCCATCCATTCCGCCGTGGGCAACAAGATGGTGGGCGCGAAGGTGGACAAGCGCATCGTGCCCATCGATTACAAGGTGAAAAACGGCGAGATCGTTGAGGTGATCACCTCCTCCGCCCCGGGCAAGGGCCCCAGCCGCGACTGGCTGAAGATCGTTACCACCGCCGAGGCCCGCACCAAGATCCGCACCTGGTTCAAGAAGGAACGGCGCGAAGAGAACATTGAAGAGGGCCGGCAGGAGTACGAACGCGAGCTGCGCCGCAACAACATCAATCCCACCGAAGAGCAGGGCGCCCTGCTGATGAAGGTACTTTGCGAAAAGCAGAAGACGGCCACGCCTGACGATTTCTTCGCCGCGCTGGGCTACGGCGGCATCGTTCTCTCGAAGATCATGCCGATGGTCAAGGACGAATTCAACAAGATCGTCACCGCGCAGGAAAAGGCCGCCCCCAGACCCCTGAAGCAGGTAAAAACCGTGAGCAGCGAGGGCGTTGTGGTGGAGGGCGTGGATAACTGCCTGATCAAGCTCTCGCGCTGCTGTAACCCGATCCCGGGCGACGATATCGTGGGCTTCATCACCCGCGGCCACGGCATCTCGGTCCATAAGCGGGACTGCACCAACGTGCCCGCGGACCTCAAAAACTGCCCCGAGCCCGAGCGGTGGATCCGCGTTTACTGGCACATCGACGAAAAACGGGATTTCTACGCTTCCCTCTTGCTCACCTGCCTCGCCGGCGGCGGCGTGATGAACGAGATCTTCAATACGCTCAACGGCATGCATGTGGCGGTGCAGAGCATCAACACCCGCGCCACCAAAGACGGGCGCACGCTCGTGAACCTCTCGGTGGCAGCCAACAGCGTGGAACACCTGAAGAGCATCATGGGCAGGCTCAAAAAGACCCAGGGCGTGCTGAGCGTGGAGCGCTCGGGCGCGGACATCTGATTGTCGGGCTGTGCCCGACAGCGATATGAATTCCTTTCGGAATTCGCGATATATCCCTTCGGGATGCGATATGCTCTTGCATCCTCGCCGAAGGCGAGATATGCAAAAAAGCGCGATATGTCCCTTCGGGACGAGAAAAGGGAATTCATATCATATCGCACGTGAGCGTACGCGAGCGTATATCGCATTTGCGAAGCAAATATATCGCATCGCCGTCAGGCGATATATCGCAACGGTACTTCAACCAACCTGTATTCCTTCGGTTTTAAACATATCAAAACCCATAATCAGGAGAAAAAAAACATGGAAAAGAAAAAGCTTTACCGGTCCGTTACGGACCGCAAGATCGCCGGTGTATGCGGCGGCATCGCGGAATATCTGAACGTGGACGTAACCATCGTGCGGCTGGTTGCCGTGCTGCTGGCGCTGTTCGCCTCCGGCGGCGTGTGGCTCTATATCATCTGCATTTTCGTGATACCGGAGCCCCCCGCGGCCGAAGGGACCGGCGGGAACCCCTATGAAAACACGGGGGAGCCGGTCTGATGCGCGCGGTGATCCAGCGCGTGAAGCGCGCGAAGGTGGAAGTGGACGGCGTTACGGTCGGCAGCGTTGAAAAGGGCTTTCTGGTGCTGCTGGGCGTGATGGACGGCGATACCGAAAAAGAAGCCGAGATCCTTGCCGGCAAAACCGCGAAGCTCAGGATCTTTGAGGACGAAAACGGAAAAATGAACCTGTCGCTCACCGACGCGGGCGGCGGCGCGCTGGTGGTATCGCAGTTTACCTTATGCGCCGACGTCAAAAAGGGCAACCGCCCGTCGTTCACCCCGTCCGCCGCGCCCGCCGAGGCCGAGCGGCTTTACGAATACTATATGGAATGCCTGAAAAACGAGGGCGTGAGCGGGATCGCCCACGGCAAATTCGGCGCGGACATGCAGGTCACCCTTACCAACGACGGCCCCGTGACCATCCTGTTCGATTCCGAAACGTGGAAAAATTCCAAACTCAACTGACCCCGCCAACCTCCAATCTAACCTTATATCTTCGTTGAAAAATAATTCCGAATTCCGCATTCCGAATTCCGAATTAAAAAAATCTCCGCTCTCTAAACAACTCCGAACACACAAAGAGGTTTTCTATGCTAAGATCCATCACGCTCGGCACCTACGGTACCAACTGCTATCTGCTCGCCGATGAAGCCACCGGCGACGCGCTTGCGGTGGACTGCCCCGTTTTCAGCGCAGAATACCGCGCCATGCTGCAAAAGGCGGGCGTAACGCGCCTGAAGTATATTCTGCTCACCCACGGGCACTTCGACCACGTGTGCGGCGTGAAGGAGCTGAAGGACGCGTTCGGCGGCGAGATATGCATCCATTCGGCGGACGCGGAATGCCTGTTTGACCCCGAACAGAGCATTGCGAGCGAGTTTCCCGAGATCACGCAGATCCCGTGCAGAGCCGATATCCTGCTGGAGGACGGCGATACCCTGCCCTTCGGCGGCGACGCGATCCGGGTGATGCACGTTCCCGGCCACACGAAAGGCAGCGTATGCTATTTTTATAAAGACCTGATGTTCAGCGGCGACACGCTCTTTTACCTGAGCATGGGCCGCACCGACCTTCCGGGCGGCAGCACGAAGCAGCTTTTCGCCAGCCTGCGCGCCATCGGGCAGATCCCGGGGCAGTACAGGATACTGCCCGGCCACGGAGATCTCACCGACCTTGCATTTGAAAAGGCGTACAACCGCTATCTGAGGGCAAAATGATACTTTTTCTGCGCGGACATACATATAAATATGAAAGTGAGAAGGTGTGCCGCATCTTCTTTCCCACCGCGAAGATCACGTTCGCCGAAGAAAACGCGCCCGAGGCCGCGGACGAAGACCGTGTGATCGCCGAAAAAAAGGAAACCGAAAACGGCGCGGTATACGCATGCATGGCCGTTGTGGGCGGAAAAACCGCCTTCGCCGCGGTAAAGGAGGATCCATCGAAAGCGGAGCTCATCGAAGAAAACGCGCTGGCGGCCGCCATGCTGCAGGCGCTCGGCGAGCTTACCGGGATCACGCCGCCCTGGGGCATTTTGACCGGCGTGCGGCCCTCGAAGCTGATGCGAAAGCTGATCGCGCAGCGGGGCGAAGCACAGGCGGTGCGGAGCTTTCAGACCGAGCTGCAGGTGAGTCCCTCCAAAACGGAGCTTGCCCGCCGGGTGGCGCTGGCGGAAAACGACGCCGTAGCGCTGTCGCGGCCGGATTCCTGCTCGCTGTACGTGGCCATCCCCTTCTGCCCCACACGGTGCTCTTACTGCTCGTTCGTTTCCCACTCGATCGCCTCGGCGAAGAAGCTGATCCCCGATTACGTGCGGCTGCTCGGCGAAGAGCTGCGGCAAACCGCCGCCATCGTGCGCGAGCTGGGCCTGCGCCTTGAAACCGTTTATTTCGGCGGGGGCACGCCCACTACCCTTTCCGCCGCGGATCTCGCCGCGCTGCTGGATACGGTGAACGCCTCGTTCGATATGACGGGCTTGCGGGAATTCACCGTGGAGGCCGGCCGCCCCGACACTGTGGACGAAGAAAAACTGCGCGTGCTGAAGAACGGGAATGTGGGGCGCATCAGCATCAACCCCCAGACCTTTTCGGACGCGGTGCTTGAAAACATCGGACGGAAACACACCGCCGCGGATATCGAAGAAAAATACCTGCTCGCCCGCAAAACGGGCTTTGACAATATCAATATGGACCTGATCGCGGGGCTTGCGGGCGATACGCCCGAGGGCTTCGCCGCCACGGTGGACAGGGCGATAACGCTCGCGCCGGAAAACATCACCGTACACACGCTGGCATTGAAGCGCGCCGCGGATCTCGTGACCGGCGGCGGCGAGACCGGCAGCGCCGACCACACGCCGCAGATGGTGGAATACGCGAACGCCGCTCTTTCGGCGGCGGGCTACGCGCCGTACTATATGTACCGGCAGAGCAAATCGCTCGGCAACCTCGAAAACGTGGGCTGGACCGTGCCGGGGAAAGCCTGCCTTTACAATATCTACATGATGGAAGAGACCCACACGGTGCTCGCCTGCGGCGCGGGCGCGGTGACCAAGCTCAAAGCGCCCTTTGGGGAGCTGATCGAGCGGATCTACAATTTCAAATACCCATACGAATACATCTCCCGTTTTCCGGAGCTGACCGCCCGCAAGGCGCAGATCGCGGAATTCTATGTGCAAAACAGAAAGGAACACACGGATGGCTGAAGCAAAAAAACAATCGCTGCTCAACGGCGCGCTCATCCTGTCCGGCGCGGTGGTGCTGGTAAAGATACTGAGCATGTTCTTCAAACTCTACGTGGCGAACAAGATCGGCTACGGCGGCGCGGGGCTTTACTCGATCGCCTACGATATCTATACGCCGATCTATTCGATCGCGCTGGCGGGCCTGCCCACCGCCGTTTCAAAAATGGTAGCGAGCGAGCTGGCGCAGGAGCATTATAAGGACGTGAAGAAGCTCTTCACCGTGTCGAACCTTCTGTTCGCGCTGATGGGCGTTCTCGGCACGGCGATCCTGGTGCTTCTCGCCTATCCGTACGCGGCGAGTCAGGGCTCCCCGAGCGCGCTGCCCTGCATCATCGCCATCGCCCCCTCGGTGTTTTTCTGCTGTGTGATGAGCGGCTACCGCGGCTACTATCAGGGCCACCGCAACATGACGCCCAGCGCCGTATCTCAGGTGTTTGAGGCCGCGGGCAAGCTGATCTTCGGCTGGCTGTTCCTGAACCTGATCCTCGGCAGTTCCATGGAATTTGCTGAGCATATCCCGATCTTCAATAAAGTTGTTACCAACGCGCAGGCCGCGTATGCCTCCTCCGCCGCCATATTGGGCGTTACGGCAGGCTCCGTGATCGGCCTTATCTATCTGTTTTTGTACCGGGCGGCAAAAAAGGACGGGATCACCGCCTCGATGCTGGAGCGGTCCCCCGCCGCGCAGAGCCGCAAGGCGCTGGCAAAGCGCCTGATCGCCATAGCGATACCGATCTCCGTCAGTTCCATCGTTTTCAATCTGACCACGCTGATCGACAACTGGACCGTGGGCAACCGCCTGTTTGCGGTGCTGGAGCGCAATTTCGATACGGTGGCAGCCATGTACCCCGACGTGATCTCCGCCCTGCGCTTTACGCCCGAGCGGACCTCCGATTTCAAGGATTACCTGTTCGGCGCGTACAACCTTGTGCTGGAGATCAAGAACGTGGTGCCCACGTTTACGATCACGCTGGGTCTCAGCGCGCTGCCCATCCTTTCTGAGAGCTGGACCAAAAAAGAGCTTCCTGCGGTGCGGCATTCCATTGAAGCCGTGATTCGCCTGAGCATGCTGATCGCGCTGCCCGCGGGCATGGGCATGATGACGCTGGCGGACGACCTGCTGTTCCTTCTGTTCGGCAGCTCCGCGATGAACGCGCCCGCCATCCCCTACATCGCGCCCATTCTGGTGCTGTACGGCGTATCGGTGGTATTCCTCGCGCTGGTGCAGCCGCTCATTTCCGTGCTGCAGGCCATCGACCGCATGGACGTTCCCATCAAGGGCATGCTGATCGGCGCAACGGTGAAGGTGATCGCCAACTTCGCGCTGGTGAGCATCCCCTCGATCAACATCCAGGGCGCCGTGGTAGGTTCGATTCTGTGCAACGTTGTGATGGTGACGTACGCGATGGTAGTGCTGGCGAAGGAAACGAAACTGAAATACCGCTGGGGATCCCTCCTGTTCCGTCCGCTGGGCGCGGCCCTGATTTCGGGCGCCGCGGGGTGGCTCACCAACTCCATTTTTGAAAAAGCGCTGCCGCCTTACGGGCTCACGTTCGTCTTCCGCTTCCTCTCTACCGACAACATCGCCTGCGTGATGGGCGTGTTCGCGGCGGTCATTTTCTACGTTTTCGGCCTGTTTGCGCTGCGCGCGGTTACAAAAGATGATATTTCTATGCTTCCCGGCGGAAGAAAAATTGCAAAAAGGCTTGCAAAATACGGTCTTTTAGGTTAAAATGTCATATGGCGCTGGCAGAGTACGTCTGCCGGCGAGGCAAAGGGCATGCCCGCGCGTATATGCCGGCATATTTGTGAGAGTATAAATATGATAGATAATTTCGAGTTCAAAAACCGCTACAACTGCGAAGACCTCGTGCACATCGTTACCCTTCTGCGCGGCCCCGGCGGCTGCCCGTGGGACGCCGAACAGACCCACGAGAGCATCCGCAAAAATTTCATAGAAGAAACCTACGAGGCCATTGAGGCCATCAACAAGAAAGATCCCGCCATGCTGCGGGAAGAGCTGGGCGACGTGCTGCTGCAGATCATGCTGCACACCGAGATGGAACGCGAAAAAGGCGCGTTTGATTTTGACGACGTGTGCGACGAGATCTGCAAGAAGCTGATCGTGCGCCACCCCCACGTGTTCGGCGAGGTCACCGTTTCGTCCACCGACGAAGTGCTCACGAACTGGGATGCGATCAAGGCCGCCACCAAGCACCAGAAGACCGTTGCCGAAAGCATACTGAGCATCCCGCGCGAGTTCCCGGCGCTGATGCGCGCGCAGAAGACGCAGCACAAGGCCGCGAAGGCGGGGTTCGACTGGAGCGAGATCTCCGGCGCGATCGACAAGATCGGCGAAGAGACCGCCGAGGTGAGGGCCGCGCTGGCCGAAAACGATCCCGAAAAGATCGCGGACGAGCTCGGAGATTTGCTGTTCGCCGCGGTGAACGTGTGCCGCTTCGCGCATACCGACGCCGAAGAAGCCCTGACCGCCGCCACCGATAAATTCACCGACCGGTTCCGTCTGGTGGAAGGATACGCCCGCAATGAGGGCAAACAGATCGCCGACTATACCGAAGCCGAACTCGACGTGTTTTGGGAACGGGCGAAAAAGGAACTCAAAAACCGCACTTAAGCCGTATGGCTTTTGAATATGAAAAAGAAGGAGGTTCACACCAATGACCAAGACAGAACTCGTTGCTGCTGCCGCGAAGAAGAGCGGACTTACGCAGAAAGATACCGACAAGGCGCTTGCCGCTCTGCTCGACGCTGTTACCGCTGCTCTTGCCAAGGGCGATAAGGTTCAGCTTACCGGCTTCGGTACGTTTGAGGTTCGTGAGAAGGCCGCGAGAGAAGGCCGCAATCCCAGAACCGGCGAGACCATCGCCGTACCCGCTTCCAAGGCTCCTGCTTTCAAGGCCGGCGCTTCCCTGAAGAAGGCGGTTAAATAATTTTCCCTGCATATAAAAGAGTCCGGTGAAAGCCGGGCTTTTTTATTTTGCGCAGGCACGGTCAAATTGGAATTTATCGGGGAGTTAAATAAAAAAATGACCGATAAGAAGCAAACGTTTCTGAAAGCGGAAAAGCTTTCGATTTGCTTGTAGGGGCGGGCATGACCGCCCGCAAACCCATAGTTCCGCAAATGTTCTATTAATGCGGGAAAAAGGCCGATTCGCTTACATATGGCGATTCGTAACATATACTTTTTTACGGGCGGTCATGCCCGCCCCTACGAATAAACCGAAAACACCTTCAAATCCGGCGCGTGAATCGGTACGACGGTATGTTCCGGTGTCGTTTAACCCCCCGATAAACTGTAATTTGACAATCTCACTTTTCGGGTTTATAATATACCCAAACAATCTCCAAACAGCAAAAAGAAGGAATGCCGAATGCTTTGTCAGAACTGTCATTTGAATGATGCTAGCGTCCATCTCAGGCGGATCGTGAACGGCGAGGCCGCCGAGGTGCACCTGTGCGCGGACTGCGCCAGGAGCCTGGGGCAGGGCAACCTGTTCGGCGGGTTTGCCTTTGCAGGCACGGGCAAGCTGGGCGAGCTGCTGGGCGGCACCGATTTCAGCGCCGTGGGCAACCGCGTGGTGCGCTGCGACGTGTGCGGCCTCAGCTTCGACGATATCGTGCGCTCGTCGCGCCCCGGCTGCCCCAACTGCTACCGGGTGTTTTACGACAAGCTTCTGCCCTCGATCCAAAAGATGCACGGCAGGGCGCTCTACCGCGGCAGCCGCGGCGAGACCAAAGCCACACAGAACGAAGAGACCGGCGAAAAATGGTATAAAGAACAGAAGAACCACAGCGATATCGTGCTGGGCTCCGCCGCCCTGCTCACCGCGAACGCGGACGGCATCCCCTTCCCCGCGCGGCTCTCGCCTTCGCAGAAAAACGCGCTGAACGTCAAAATTTTGCAGGCGCTGGGGAAGCTTTCCGCCGGGCTCACCGCGGCGGACCCCGCCCGCCTTTACCCGTATGAAGTGGTGGCGCTGGCCGAGCGCAGCCTGATCACGCCGGAATTCGCCTCCGCCCGCGAGGGCGCGATGCTGGCGTTTTCGCAGGATGAAAAGCGCAGCCTGATGCTCTGCGACGAAAACCACATCAAGATCCGCGCAGCCACGGCAGGCCTCGCGCCCGAAGCGGCCTTTGCCGCGGCCGCAGCCCACCGGGACGCCATCAACGCCGCGATACCGCTGGCTGTGAGCCAGAAGCTGGGGTACCTGAACCAGAAACCCGATGAGCTCGGCACGGGGCTTGTCTCCTCGGTGGTGATGCACCTGCCGGTGCTGTCAAAAACCGGAGCGCTGTCCGCTCTGGCCTCCATCATCGCGAAGCTCGGCCTCGCCGTAACGGGGCTCAGCGGCAGCGGTCTCGCGGTAACGGGCGATCTGTTCCGCGTTTCAAACACGATCACGCTGGGGCTCAGCGAGGAAGAGGCCATATCGAACCTGAAATCCTTCTGCCTGCAGCTCGAAACCAAAGAACGCGCCGCCGCGGAGCGGTACGTGGAAGATATCGCGGTGCAGGACCGCATCCAACGCGCGGCCTCGCTGCTCTCGGGCGCCATGCTGCTCACCTCGGCCGAAATGAACGAGGCGCTCTCGTGGGTCCGCCTCGGCACGCTCTACGGCATAACGAAGTTCGATATCCCCACGGTGAACGAGCTGATCTTCACGATGCAGCCGGCCTCGGTGAACACGCTGGCGGGCACAAAGCTCTCCGCCGCCGAGCGCGACGCCCTCAGGGCAAAGCTGGTGCGCGAAAAGCTTTTCGGCGCATAAAAAAAGAAAATCCGCCGTATACTGAAAGCAGTACGAAAGTGCTGCTTTTTTTCTTACGGAGGACCAACATGTACCAATTCACCGGTTTTACCGAAAAAGCGAACGCGGTGCTCAATCTGACTGTGACCACGGCGGAGAACGCGGGCCACACCTACATCGGCACCGAGCACCTTTTATACGCCCTGTGCGCGGACGGCGCGGGGGTGGCGGGCGCGGTGCTGCGCAGCAGACACGTGACCGCAGAGGCGGTGTATGAGAAGCTTGCCGAAACCGTGGGCACCGGCGTTCCCACGGCGCTCACGCTCAACGAGATCACGCCCCGGCTCAAAAAACTGCTTTCTTCCGCCCTGAGCCTTGCGGGGCAGGACGAGCCCGGGGCGGGCACCGGCCATCTGCTGCGGGCGCTGCTCTCGGATAAGCGCGCGGCGGCGGTGCAGCTGCTCACGCGGCTGGGGGTATCCCCGGCGGCGGTGCTGCAGGATCTGAACGCCGGCATGCGCGACGCGGATCTGCTCCTGAACCCCGCCAAAGGCCGCGAGAGCGAAAAGCGCAGCCTTGCCACGCTCGAAAAATACGCGGTGGAGCTCACCTCCCCCGGGCGCATCGAAAAGCTGGACCCCGTTGTGTGCCGCGATAAAGAGATCGCCCGCGTGATCCGCATCCTCTGCCGCCGCGCGAAGAACAACCCCTGCCTGATCGGGGACCCGGGCGTGGGCAAGACCGCCGTGGCGGAGGGCCTCGCCGCCCGCATCGCCGCCGGGGACGTGCCCGAGGCGCTGCAGAACAAACGCCTGTGGTCGCTGGAGCTCAACGGTATGGTGGCGGGGGCGAAATACCGGGGCGATTTTGAAGAGCGCATTAAAAACGTGATCGCCGAGGTGACCGCGAGCGGCGACGTGATTCTGTTCATCGACGAGATCCACAACATCATCGGCGCGGGCGCGGCCGAGGGCGCGGTGGACGCCGCGAACATCTTAAAGCCCGAGCTGGCGCGGGGGCAGCTCAGGGTGATCGGCGCAACCACCGTGGAGGAATACCGCAAATACATTGAAAAGGACGCCGCGCTGGAGCGCCGGTTCCAGACCGTGACGGTGGAGGAGCCCACGCCTGAAAAGGCGCTCTCGATACTGCGCACGTTAAAGCCGAAATACGAGGTGTTCCACGGCTGCGAGATCGAGGACGAAGCGCTGACCGCGGCGGTGAAGCTCTCAGCGCGCTTTCTGAACGACCGCTTTTTGCCGGACAAGGCAATCGACCTTTTGGACGAGGCGGCGGCCGAAAAAACGCTTGCCGAGAGCCGCAAGCCCGCCGCGCTCAAAGCGCTGGAAGCAAAACGCGGCGAGGTGCGCGAAGAGATGCGCTCTGCCTTGAACGCGCAGGATTATCTGCTGGCCGCGAACGCCCGCGAAAAGGAGCTCACCCTGAACCTCGAGATCCAAACCGAGACCGAAAAGTGGGAAAACGAGCTCGGCAGCCGCCCGCGGCGCGTGACAGCAAACGATATCGCGGCGGTGCTCAGCGAGCAGACGGGCATCCCGGCCGAAAATCTGCGGCAGGGCGAAAAGGAACGGCTCGCGCGGCTCGAAGAACTGCTTTCGGCGCAGGTGATCGGCCAGCCGCAGGCGGTGGCGGCGGTGAGCGCGGCGATCCGGCGGGCGCGCACCGGTCTCGGCGACCCGAAACGTCCCATCGGCGTATTCTTCTTCTGCGGCCCCACGGGGGTGGGCAAGACCGAGCTCGCAAAGGCCATCGCCGCCTGTGTTTTTCAGGACGAAAAGGCTTTGATACGCGTGGATATGAGCGAATACAGCCAGCCCCACGCGGTGGCAAGGCTGTTCGGCGCCCCGCCCGGCTACGTGGGCTACGACGAGGGCGGCACGCTCACCGAGCGTCTGCGCCGCCGCCCCTACAGCGTACTATTGTTCGACGAGGCCGAAAAGGCGCACCCTGACGTGTTCAACGCTCTGCTGCAGATCATGGAGGACGGCGTTCTGACCTCCGGCGCGGGCAAAACGGTGAACTGCCGCAACTGCGTTATGATACTCACCTCCAACGCCGGGGACCGGTTCGTATCGGAAGCGCTCCCCTCCCTCGGGTTCGGCACGGGGCAGGACCCGCAGAAGGCCGCCGAAGCCGCGGTGCGTTCGGAGCTCAAAAAGATCTTCCGGCCCGAATTCCTGAACCGGATCGACGAGACCGTGGTGTTCGGCAGGCTCAACCGCGCCGCGCTGGTATCCATCGCGGAAAAGCTGCTGCGCGAGCTGGCCGGCAGGGCGGCGGAGGCGGGGCTGACCGTGCGCTTCGCCCCGGGGCTGGCGGAGCATATCGTGGACAACAGCAAGACCGACGCCTTCGGCGCGAGGCCGCTCAGAAGGTTCATCACGGCGAACATCGAAAACCCGCTGGCGGAAAGGATGCTGCAGGACGGAGAAATAAAGGAGATCACGGTGGAAGCGGAAGAAGGGGGAATACAGATTAAAAATGAAAAATGAAAAATTAACAATGGGAACACTTCGTGTTTTGATCATAAACTACCGGTGAAGCACAACCTTTCGGTTCGTTCGTAGGGGGCGGCGTCTCGACGCCCCGCTACCTCGTAAAGACAGGGGACTGAAGACAAAGAACCGTCCCCTGTCTTCATTCCTTAATTATATTGAATGAAACACTTACATTTTGCATGCAATAATAGAGACGCCGCCCGGTATGCTTTTT
>JAFRSZ010000238.1 GCA_017439205.1 Clostridia bacterium | reverse complement strand
GACAATTGATTCTGTATACTGAAACTATCGTACGAAACGGGGGTCAATTTATGGATTTTTCTGCTTTTTTTGATTTTAACAACAGCGCGGAGCAGCCGCTGGAGCGGCTCGCGCCCAACGGCGGGTATACCGCGATACTGCGCACCGTGGGCTGCGTGGGCGACAGTCTCTCTTCGGGCGAATTCGAATCGATGGATGCCGAGGGCAACCGGGGTTACCACGATATGTTCGAGTATTCCTGGGGGCAGTTCCTCGCCAGGGACTGCGGCCTTACCGTGTATAACTTCTCGCGCGGGGGCATGACCGCGAAGGAATATATGGAGGGCTTTGCCGAAGAGAACGGCTTCTGGGATAGCGACAAGCTCTGCCGCGCCTACATCCTCGCGCTGGGCGTGAACGATATCATCAACGCGCACATGCCGGTGGGGGACGTGAGCGATATCGACCTTTCAGACCGGCGGAACAACAAAAAGACCTTCGCCGGGTATTACGCCGCCATCGTGCAGCGGCTCAAAGAAAAACGGCCGGACGCGCGCTTCTTCTTCGTTACGATGCCGAAGGATGAAAACGGGACCCGCAGCCGGGCGCACACCGATCTGCTGTACGCCCTTACGAAGGTGTTCCCCCACAGCTACGTGATCGACCTTGACCGTTACGCTCCGCCGCACGACGAGGCCTTCCGCCGCCGGTTCTATCTGGGCGGGCACCTGAACGCCGCCGGTTATCTGCTCACCGCGAAGCAGGTGGGCTCGTATATCGACTGGATCATAAGGCACAATCCCGACGATTTCGCGCAGATCGGCTTCGTGGGCACGCCGTTCCGCAACGCCGCCGGCCCCGGGGACTGAGGAGGGCTGCGCATGGCGGAAGCGAACGTGCCTGAAAGCGTATTCTCCGGTTACTGGGGCAAGTGCCACTGCCAGGGGATCGCGGTGGACCGCGCAAACCGCGCGATCTACTATTCGTTTACCACAAAACTGATCAAAACGGATTTCAGCGGGAACCTGATCGGCTCCGTGGACGGGCTGATCGGGCACCTGGGGTGCATCGATTTCTGCGAGGCGGACGGCAAAGTGTACGGCTCGCTGGAGTTCAAGAACGATCAGATCGGGCGGGGGATCCTTAAGGCCCTCGGCAAAGACGCCGCGGTGGAAGACGCGTTCTACTGCGCGATCTTTGACGGCGACGCCGTGACCCGCCCGGATATGGACGCGGAAAAAGACGGCGTGATGCGCGCCGTGTATCTGCCGGACGTCACCGAGGCGTACAAGGCCGAAGCGCATGCGGACGGCAGGGCCTATGCGCACCGTTACGGCTGCAGCGGCATCGACGGCACGGGCTGGGGACGCGCCCCCGGCGAAGAAAAGGACGTGCTTCTGATCGCCGCCGGGATCTACGGCGACATTACGCGCGGCGACAACGATTTTCAGCTTCTGTTCCGCTACGATCACGCCCTTTCGTGGTGGGATACGATCGCCCGCCCGCTGGATCAGACCGCCATGCACCGCAGCGGCGCGCGGGCGCAGCACACGCTGTTCCTGTATACCGGCAATACGACCTGGGGCGTGCAGAATCTGGAGTACGACGCCTTCACGGGCGATTGGTACCTTGCGGTGTACCCGGGCGAAAAGCCGCGGTTCCCGAATTACAGCATGTTCGTGCTGGACGGCGCGCGCAGGGCGGAGCCCTCCGTGCATCCCGCGACCGGCGAGCCGATCGAGCGCGTTTTCCTGAAACGGACCGGGGCGGGGGAGAACGGCGTGTGGGGCAACCGTTTTCCGTTCGGCTCCACCGGCATGTACGCCTTCGGCGACGGGCGCTGGTATTTTTCGCAGGACGGAAACGACCCGCTGCGGGGGCACTATACCGAGCTGCGGCTGTACCGCGCCGCCTGCGGGGAAGACGCTCCCTTTGTTCCGGCGGAATGATTTGTCGCGCTCTTGGCGAACAGCGAACGGCGAACGGCGAACGGCGAACGGCTTAAATTTCAGTTTACAAACCGGAAATGTGTGATATAATTTAAGTATAAAAGAAACGGAGGGGTCCGTAAAATGCAATACGTATTTCTTTCGCTGTTCGTGATCGTGAGCGTGATCCACCTGATCGACAGCTGGCGCGACAACGCGAAGCGCCGCGCTTACACGAAGCCGTTCCTGCTGATCCTGCTGCTGCTGTTTTACTTCTTCGCCGCCAAAGAGATCTCGTGGGTGCTGGCCGCGGCGCTGCTGTTCAGCTGGCTGGGCGACGTGCTTCTGATCCCGAAGGGCACGCCGTGGTTCATCGCGGGCGGCATCGCCTTCCTCGTGAGCCATATCCTGTTCATTTTCGCGTATCTGCCCGCCATACGGTGGGAGCGCGCCGTATGGTGGATCCTGATCCCCGCCGCTCTTTTGTATTACGGCATATCGGTAACGGTCACGCTGAAGCTGAAGGGGAATATCCCAGTGGCGATGATCGTGCCCATGATCCTGTACCTGCTGGCGAACAGCACGATGAACCTTGCGGCGCTCACGCAGCTGATGACGCTGAGAAACGCCGGGGCCGCCGTTGCGTACGCAGGCGCGGTGTTCTTCTTCATTTCGGACTGCACGCTGTATCTGGTGCGGTACCATACGAACAAAAACCTGATTTTCAAAAAGCACTTTACGGTGATGCTCACCTATCTTCTGGGCGAATGTCTGATCACGGTGGGCCTGCTGATGATCTGAACTTATTTACCGAAAGGAGATAAATACATGCGTTACATTTTTATCGTGAACCCCCATGCCGGCGAGGCGGACGTCACCGCGAAGATCCGCGCCGCCGTTGAAGGTACCCCCGCTGCCGACGAATGCGAGATCTACGTTACCAAGGCCCCGCGCGACGCCACCGATTTCGTGAACGGGTGGTGCGACGCGCACCCGGGCGAGGAGGTGCGCTTCATCGCCTGCGGCGGCGACGGCACGGTGAACGAGGTGTTCTCCGGCGCGGCCGGCAAAGAGAACGTGAGCGTTACCTGCTATCCCTGCGGCAGCGGCAACGACTTTGTGAAGGCCTTCGGCGGAGCGGAGAAGTTTCTGGATATCGCCGCGCTGCTGAACGCGCCCGTGCAGCCGCTGGACCTGCTGAAGGTGGGCGACCGGTATTCCGACAACGTGGTGAACTTCGGCTTCGATACCACCGTTGCCATCACGATCAACGAAGAGCGCGCCAAAACCGGCCACGGCAACAAAAACGCCTATACCAAGGGTGTGGTGAAGGCGCTGATCACCTCGATGAAGAACACGTTCACCGTAAAGGCGGACGGCGAAACGCTGAATCCCGAAGGCAAGGCGCTGCTGTGCACCGTTGCCAACGGCCAGTACGTGGGCGGCTCCTTCAAATGCGCGCCCCGTGCGAAGACGGACGACGGCCTGATCGAGGTGTGCCTGATTAAGCCCATCTCGCGTCTGCGCTTCGTGAAGATCCTCGGCACCTATACCGAGGGCAAACATCTGGACGACCCGAAAATGCGGGATATCGTGGTCTACCGGCAGGCGAAAAAGGTGGAGATCACCGCCCCGGCGGGCTTTGCCTATTCGCTGGACGGCGAGATCATCCGCGAGAGCAGATTCACGGTGGAGATCGCGCCCGGCGCGCTGCGGCTTGCGGTGCCGGAAAAGGCGTAAGCTGCCGGTATGACGGAGCTGATCGAAGCGGCGCAGGCATACGTTGAAACGCTGTTCGCGGCGGACGCCGGCGGGCACGACGTTTCGCATACGCTGCGCGTTTACCGCACGGCGGTATTTCTGGCGGAACACGAGGGGGCGGATCCCGTGATCACGGGGCTCGCCGCCCTTTTGCACGATGCGGACGACGTAAAGCTTTCCCCCGCGACCCACGAAGAGAAGCTGAACGCCGTTTCCTTTCTGCGGGAGCACGGCGCGCCCGAGGATACCGTGCGGCGGATCGTAAAGATCATAGAAGAAGTGTCCTTCAACGGGACCGACAGCGTCGTTCCCTCCTCGGCGGAGGGGATGTGCGTGCAGGACGCGGACCGGCTGGACGCCATCGGCGCAGTGGGCGTCGCGCGGGCGTTTGCCTACGGCGGCAGCAGGGGCCGTAAGATGTACGATCCCGCCGAGCCTCCGGGGCAGGCGCTGGACGGGGCTTCCTACCGCGCCCGGCAGAGCTGCACCGTGAACCATTTTTACGAAAAACTGTTTCTGCTGAAGGATATGATGAACACGGAAACCGCGAAACGGCTGGCGGCGGACCGGGACCGTTTCATGCACGCATTCCTGGAAGAATTCCTCAACGAATGGAACGCTTTTTTTGTTGACAAAGAAAACTGTTGGTGATAAAATAATATAACTTAAAAGGCTCAGGGGAGAATCACTATGATGTTAAGCCGGTTAAAAGGGAAAAGGATCGCTGCGGTTGTGCTTGCCGCGGCGCTTGCGGCCTCATGCGTGGGGCTGTTCGGCGCGTGCAGGAAGCAGGCCGATACGTATCCCGCGAAGATCACGGACGTGATTCCGCCGGAGAACGGCCTGCAGGATATCCTTCTGCGGATCGATTCCTCTACGCTCACCGGCATCGGTATTTCCGACGGCGGCATTTATTACCGCTCCAAAGACGGGCGTTACGGCATCATGACCTTTGACGGCAGCTGCGATTCCGGCCCCGTTTATACCGAAGTGGTGACCGCCGAGCGGTATTTCAGAGTGACTGAAAAAGAAGCCTCCGCGGCGAATACGCCGGAGTCGCTGAACCGCTACGGCCTGGTGAACGCCCGCGGCGCCCGGCTGGTGCCGCAGGAATACGCCGCCGTGAAGGTGCTGAACGACCGGTTTGCCACCGCGATCAGGGTCACCGGGACCACGAAAGAAACGGACAAAGCGGTGCTGTTCTCTTCCGGCAATATGATCTCCTATTCCTATCAGGCCGGGTGCGTTTCCTATCTCGGCGAATGGGAGGTTTACGACCTTTCCTCCGGCAGGCGCGTGCAGGGCGCAAGCGGCACGCAGAACACCGCAACCCAGTACGCCACGAACGACCTGCTGGTGTTCACAACGGACGACGGCGAGCGCGTTCGCATGAACGCGAAGGGCCGCATGCTGAGCGACTTTACCCATCTGCTGGGCAACGGCTCTTATACCCAGAACGGCGAAGAGGAAGACACGGTGTATTCCGCCGGCGGGAGAAAGCTGTTTTCGTACGATCCCTCCACGTATCTGGTGTACAGCATCGAAGATACCGACCGGTATTACGCCGCGCGCAGAAGCAGCGGCGGGCTGAAATACGTGCTGCTGGATGAAGACGGCGAAGAGATCTCTTACGCCTTCTCCGATACGCCGCAGACGGTGATCGACGACGCCTATGTGTTCGCAGGCGGCCGCCTTTACGATTACGACGGCAACCAGCTGCTGGACGGCGCCTACGACGAGATCTTCCCCGATAACGACCTGCACCGCGGCGCTGTGCTCCGCAAGGATAACGTATACACCTTTGTGGTGCTGACGAAGAAAGAGGATATCCCCGTTCCGCCCGCAGAGGAGGAAGAGGAAGATGAAGATGCGTACGGCGAAGAGACCGAAGCGATTCAGCTTGCGCGTGAGATCTACACCGTGACCGCAAACAGCGAGTATCTGGTATATCCCGACGGGTTCTACGTAACGCAGGATTCCTCGAAGGGGCCGCTTCTGTACCGTTTCGACACCGGCGAGTACAAGATCCTCGATTTCTCGGTGCGCGCCAACTGGCTTGCCCGCGTCGCGGGCGACCCCGGCGTCAACGACCTGCTCGACCTGTACACCGGCGAGAAGCTCTTAACGGGATATAACTACTATTCCGTGGCGCATCTGAACGACCGCACGCTGATCGTGCTGGCAGAGGCGGACGACCACGCCGACGTGTTCCGCCTGAAAGTATAAAACCGATTTTTTGTTGAAGAACGGGAAGCGCTCCCGTTCTTTTTTTGTGTCGGAGACCTCAGTAGGGGATGCGTAAGAAGCGCCGGATGCGCTGTGTCCCCCCCCCCGCCGGCTTTTTTGTTCAGGGGGGGCTGTGATTTTTCATACCACAGTGCGGCGGGAGTACGCGAAGAGAGGTGGTTTCGGTCTGTGCGCGGTGGAAAACGTCGGACCCCGACGAAAGCGGTCCTTTTTAAGAAAAAAGAATAATAATTAATATTTTTTTATTGAAGTATGCCGACTTCTGTGCTAAAATGTTAGTTAACTGAAAAAAAGCTGAAAGTATCCGCTTTTTTCACCGGGGTTCCGTTGAGGACGCCCCGACGAACAAATAAGGAGGGTTTTTATGAGAAAAACTTCTGGGGCGCGCAAGAGTATCGCTGTTGTTCTCCTGGCCGTACTTCTTGCGTCTTTCCTTTTCCCGCTGGGCGCATCGGCGAGTGAAACGGAGCCCGCACAGAGCGTCGACGATTTCATAAAAAGGGAAACGCATTACGATATCGCCGTGGTGTTCGATAATTCCCTTTCAATGTTTTTCAATGACGACGGAACCCCCATCCAGCGGTGGAGCCGCGCAAAATTCGCCATGGAAATTTTCGCCTCCATGCTTGATCTGAAGGGCGGCGACACGCTCACGATCTTCCCGATGTGGAAAACCGCCCACGGTGAAACGGAGGATGTTCCCGAATCCGAGAGAACAAAAAAGAGAGAGGAAAGTCTGCCGCCGTATCTTGCGAAAGGCGGGGAGGAGATCACCAGTCCCGACGATATCCGCGATATGTATACGGTATACGCCGGCGATACGCCCTTCGACGCGGTGAAAAATGCGTTGGGGTATCTGCAGAGTCTGAAAAAGGACGATAACCGCAACAAATGGCTGATCATACTTACCGACGGCGCGTTTGATATGTACGGCGACGAGGTTTTCACCGATGAAAGGAAAGCCGCCTTCAATATCAACGAAGAGATCAAAAAGATCGGCGCGGACGATATCTCTATACAGTATCTCGCGATCGATCCCAAAGAAGAACAGAAAAAGCTGATGCCTGTGCCGGAGGGCTCCCTTTTCGTGGGCACAGCCGAAGGCCCGGGGATCCAGGATGAGCTGATCGATATCTGCAACCGGATCTTTCAGCGCAATAAGATCCCGCCCGAGGACGTCGACGCCGCGAAGAAAGCGCTGACGCTGGAGATCTCGATGCGAAAAGTGGTTGTGTTCGTGCAGGGCGAAAAGGTGAAGATCAACGGCCTTGTGGACGCGGACGGCAACAAAATGGCTGTTTCTTCCGATTCCGGCCCGCGCCAGTTCAGTACCGTCTCCTTCGGCTACAGCGGCTACAAATCCATGCCCAAAGAGAAAGCCGTTACGGATGAAACGCTGTTCGGGCAGGTGGTCACCTTTGAAAACTGTCCCACGGGCGAGTATTCGCTTGATATCAGCGGCGCAGTCAATTCCAATACGCTGCAGGTCTTTTATGAGCCGAACGTGCGCGTAAAGTCGGAGCTGTATCCCAAAGGAGGCGAAGTCCCGTACAAGGACGGAGATCCGATCTATAAAGGGGAATACACCGTTAAATGTTCCATCGTTGACGGCGTTACGGGAGAGGACGTTTCCGATTCTCCGCTGCTCGGCGAACAGGCGTATAAAATCACCATTACCAACAACGGTAAAACCGAAGAGATCGCCAACGGGCAGGATATTACGCTGGAACCGGACAGCAAAGAGAATAATACAAAAACCGCCATCGACGTTGAATACACCTACCTCAAGATTTACACGATCAGAAATACAGACAGCCCGTGGTCTTCCGAGAGAGGCGGATTCACGGTCCCCGAGCTTGATTCCCCGCCGCCCCCGCCGGCCCCGCCCGTGTTGAGCCTTAAAATCGAAAAAGTGTCGGAGTACTACCTTCTTTCCGAGCACGATAAGTGGGACGCCGTGCGCGTGAACGTGAAGCTGGACGGAAAAGAACTCTCCGACGAACAGCTTGACGCGCTTGAGATCGCGCTTGCGAGCAAAAGCAAGGAAGACCCGAACGCGGGAATGAGCAGCTGCAAGAAGCTGCCGGGAGAATCCGCGTTTGAGATATATCTCTATAAAGACGCGAACGGCGCGTATCTCGACGGCCCCGAATCCGGAAAGGAAAAGCTCAAGGTGGAATGCACGCTGGCAGGCAATCATGAGCAGGAGGCTCCGGCAAACTGGAATCAGACCGAACCCATTATTACGCCGTGGAAGGTTACGGCGGACGCCGAAGCCGAGCTTCAGTTCACAACGATGAATCCGATCATCATATGGATCATCCGACTGGCCGTTGCCGCGGCGATCATCGGGCTTATCCTCTGGTTCATGAGCCGCAAGGTCCTGCCGAAATCCGTGAAGGCCACGCAGCAGGTATTCAAAACCTCCGACGCCATGATGGAAGGGCAGGGTACGGCCTCGCTGGACAGGAAGGCGAAGCGGCTCAAGGTGGCATCCCCGCCGGCGAGCGAGCCGATGAATTGCCGTATCAGCTTCGAGGTGGCGCCCGAAAGCAGACGCTGGACCCGTTCAAAAGAACGCGCTTACCGCATCGTGCGGATCTTCGGCGCGGCGTCCACGGTTGAAAAGATCGAGATCAACGCGATCGGTTACGTAAAGAGCGACAACGGCAGCTTCGTAAGCGAAGACAACCCCGATATGCCGCTGAAGATCAATCCCCGCAACACCTACACGGTAACAATTTTTGCTGACGAGGCTCAGCTGGAATGCAGAATTGTAAATAAATAAACGGAGGAAAATAAAATGGCAAAAGAAAAACTGAACCCCAACAAGGTACCCGCAACGCTGTTCGTCGGCGTGGGCGGCATCGGCTCCGACATCGTGAAAAGAGTGGCGAAGCGCTGCCATCCCGGCGAGCTGAAGAACCTTCGCTTCGTGGCGATGGACACGAACGTGAACGACCTGAACTCCGTAAAGGAAGCGCAGGCGCATGTGGTAGGCATCCAGACGTCCTCCACGCAGAGCGTTCTGGATTACCTGAAGAATGACGACGACGCGCGTCTCAACTGGTTCCCCTGCAACACCACGCTCTACCCCAAGACCGTATCCGAGGGCGCGGGCCAGGTGCGCGCCATCTCCCGCCTCGCGTTGAACTCCATCATCAAGAACGGCCGCATCAACAAGCTCTACAAAACGATCGACGACCTGTTTCTGAAGGACGGCGAAGAGACCAAGCAGGCGCTGCGCGTGGTCATCGTTTCCTCCGCGGCGGGCGGCACGGGCTCCGGTATCGCCATGACGATCGGCATGCTGATCCGCGATTACCTGCATAAGCACTACCGTGAAAAGGCTGCCATCGTACGCGGTTTCTTCCTGCTGCCCGGCGTTATGGACACCGTGATCCCCACCGAGAGCGAGCGTATTTCCCTTCGCAGAAACGGCTACGCCACCATCAAGGAAGTGAACGCTTTCATGATCAACGCCTCCGGTTTCACCGGCGTGCGCAGAGAGCTCGAGAGATATAAAGATCTGCATATCGACGTTCCGAATACCTCCGGCGGAACAGACCGTCTTGATAATCTTCCGTTCGACTTCTGCTTCCTGCTTGACCGCATCGACCAGAGCCAGGAGAGCATGGAGACCCTCGGCCAGTATAAAGAGTTCGCGGCGCAGTCGCTGTATGAGCAGAATATCGGCCCGATGCAGAGAAACGCCTTCTCGATGGAAGACAATATCATCAAGGAATTCGCCAACGGCGACAACCTCGGCCGTAACCGTTTCGGCGGCATCGGCGCAGCGGTGCTCAGATATCCCTATGAGGATATCGCCGATTATATCGCCTACACCCGCGCCATGAGCCGCATCGGCGCCGGCGAGGAATCGCAGAGCTGGCTGAAGTACGATATCCGTTTCAAGAACGAGTTCGCCGAGTTCAAGAAAAAACGCGCCATCACCTCCGGCAAACAGCCGGAGCTCTCCGAGGTGTACGTGAGCGCTCTTGAAAACGACGAGCAGCGTTTCGGCGTGGATATCAAGGCTTACCTCACGCTCGGCAACAAATCCGCCGCCAAGACCGTGAGCGACCGTATTCGCACGTTCATGACCAACTATGAAAATGAACTGATCGGCACGTTCAAGAACCTGCCCGGCGTGGGGATCCTCGACAGCAACGCAAACATTCTCAAGGCGCAGTCCTCCGAGAAGGTTCCCGGCGAAGAGGAGCTTGCGCTTCTCAGGAGCTACGAAACCGCGATCCGCACGGACGCGCAGGCTACGGCCACCTCCAGAGCGAAAGCGATCCTTTATACCGCCCCCAATATCATGAGCGACGTGCAGGGCTTCCATCTTGAATCTCTGCTGAAAACGCCCGACGGCGCCATGCATCCCAACGCGGTGAGATACGTTCTGTATTCTCTGAAAAAGAAGCTTAACGACGCGCTTGCCGAGGCCGAGGGCGAAGTGAACACCAGAACGTCCGCGCTTTCGAACTACGCGACCGGCGCCGGCAACGATATGTTCGATATCGGAAAAACCAAGGAGAAGGAAGAAGACCTTGACGCCGCGATCAGCTCCGATGCGAAGGGCAAGAAGGTTGAGGCCACGAAGGCTGAGCTGATGGCCGGTTACGCCGGAACGCTGCTCAAGTACCGCGACGCCGTGATCAAGCACGCCGGTTATGATATCGCTCTGAAGTACGTTCAGCGCCTGAACGCCGAGCTGGAAGCGTTCTACGGCAGCTTCACCGGCAAGGTCACGAATCTCGGCAAAGCCAAGACCGATATCGTGGACCGTCTGAAATTCCACAAGGGCGACACAACGGTTTATATCTGCGGTGAAAAGAAATACCTTGACCGCCTTGCCGAGGTGTGCCCCGAGAGCAGCGAAGGTCTTCTTCTTCCCGACGAGCTCAACGCCGATATCTTTGAGGCTGTAAAGGTGAACGCCGAGGTTGCCCGTCTGCAGGCGGTGGATCCTTACGGCGACAACGAAAAATCCGATATCTTTGAGTCGGTGCTCATCGGCTATTTCCGCGATTCCGTGCGCCGTGAAAACGATGATTTCATCAATCTGAACATTATCAAGGCGATCCAGGCGGAATGCCAGTTCAAAAAATATTTTGAAGCCCTCGAAAAGAGCGAGGCGGGCGAAGAGGTCGAAAAGAACACCGCGTCCGACCTTGATAAAGAAGAATACCTCAGAACGCGCCTGCTCTTCGGCAACCGTCTGGCGTCCGCCGGTATCGGCTTCTCCACGTTCGCCGAGCCCAGAGTTGTGAAGTGCTCCACGTTCAACAAAGAGCTGCTCGATATGCGCAGCATCAACATTTCGACGATGCTCGAGAGCATGGAGCTTTCCCCGCAGGCCAGCGATACGGTTTCCAGATACGACCTCCGTTTCTTCAACGCGCTGTATAATATCACGCCCGACCAGCTTTCGCGCTTCCGCGCTCCCGAAGAGGATAATGAAAAGCTCGGCGTAACAGAGACCGCCGGTATCTATTACACCGCGTATCACGAGTACATTAAGAAGATCGGCCCCGATTCCACGAAGTCCGCCTCGATCTCTCTGCACATCGACAAGCGTTGGGACAGCCTCACCGAGCTGCCCGAGATCGATATGGGCGCGCATTACGAT
>JAFRSZ010000237.1 GCA_017439205.1 Clostridia bacterium | reverse complement strand
CTTTTGCATCCTCGCCAAAGGCGAGATATGCAGAAAAGCGCGATATGTCCCTTCGGGACGAGAAAAAGGAATTCATATCATATCGCACGTGAGCGTACGCGAGCGTATATCGCATTTGCGAAGCAAATATATCGCATCGCCGTCAGGCGATATATCGCAGCAAGCACGTCAGCTCGCCAAACTGAGATTTGATCGTATTCCATAAACAAACAGGCCTTCGTATTCATTTCATTCCCCTGAAACCGCGATTCATTCTTTTTCTTGTTCAAACCGGGTGATCTGTGCTATACTTATAATCGAAAAAGCAGATTCTGTCTTTTTACGATATGTGCTTAACAGAGAGGATGGTTCTGAATGAAACGGACGATATCGAAAACACTCAGCATTTTGCTTGTATGCGTGATGGTGTTTACGGTCCTTCCCGTATTTTCCGCGTTTGCGGAGGACTCTCCTGAGATCGTCGCATCCGGTTACTGCGGGTTGGGGACGAGTTCAAACCTGCGTTGGACGCTGGACAGCGAGGGGCTGCTCACGATCAGCGGCGCCGGGAACATGCACGATTACCGTTACTGGGACACAAAATGGGATTCCCGCGAGGAGGAGATCAAAAAGGTCGTGATCGAAGACGGCGTTCGCAGCATCGGCTACAACGCCTTTTGCAGATGCACGGCGCTTACGGAGATCACGATCCCGGAGAGCGTGACCTCGATCGTCCACTCCGCGTTCAGCGGCTGCAGCAGCCTGACGCATATAACGATCCCACAGGCCGTTGGGATCATCAACAACGACACGTTTCATAATTGCAGCTCTTTGGAAGAGATCGTTATCCCGGACAACGTGACCGCCATCGGAAACAATGCGTTCAGTTCCTGCGAGTCGCTGAAAAGCGTGGTTTTCGGCAGCAGCCTTACGAGCATCGGCTATAACGCGTTTAACGGCTGTCCTCTTACGGAGCTTGATCTGCCCGAGAGCCTTACAAGCATCGGCGATTCTGCGTTTTCCTTCTGCAACGAAATCAGAAGCATTACGATCCGAAGCAATCTTACATCCATCGGGGAAAACAATTTTACCGGCTATTCTCTGGAACGGATCGACGTGCTGGGGGAGAACCCCGTTTATGCAAGTGAAAACGGCGTTCTTCTCAACAGGGACAAAACGGAGATCCTGTGTTATCCGAAAGCGAGCCCCAACGAAAACTATACCGCGCCGGACAGCATAACCGGTATCGGCGACGAAACGTTCAGAGGCGCTTCCAACCTCACGGCCGTTACATTGCCGGAGGGGCTGACCCATATCGGCACGGGGGCGTTCCGATCCTGCGGCAAACTGCAGCGTATCACGATCCCGGCGGGTGTGACGAGTATTGCGGACAGCGTGTTTGATTCTTGTTCCTCCCTGCGGGAGGTTGTTCTGCCGGACAGCCTGACCTCGATCGGTAAGGAAGCGTTTCGCTGCTGCAGCTTGCTGGATGCCGTTGCGATCCCGGAAAACGTAACGTCGATCGGTGAAAACGCGTTTTATGACTGCAAGCTTACCTCTTTGGAGGTTGCGCCCGGCAATACCGTATACCATTCATACGGAAACTGCCTGATCGATACCGAAGAGAAACAGATCCTGAAGGCTGCGGTTCCGTTTACGATTCCAAGCGACGGCAGCGTGACCTCGTTTGCACGGTATGCCGTCTCATCTTATTACGGGGAAAGCCTCACGCTTCCGAAATACATTACGGATCTGGGGTTCAACTCGTTTCCGTATGTGAAAAACGTGTATTACGACGGAACGCCGGAGGAATACCGCGCGATCGAAAGAATGAGCGACACAATCAAACTGGGAAAAGCCATTGTGCATTTTACTTCATTTGCGGAGCCGCCGATCATCCTGACCGGCTACTGCGGCGGCGAGGGCGACGGAACGAACGTGAGCTTTACGCAGGACAGCGTCGGCAAGCTGATCCTCAGCGGAACGGGCATAACGAAGTCCGGTACGCCCGGCTACTGGCTGCACAGCGAGCTGATCGTCAACGAGGGCGTGACCTCGATCGCCGACCGTATGTTTTACGATACCCGTTATACTTCCGTCACGCTCCCCGCCAGCCTGGAATCCATCGGTGAGTATGCTTTCTGGCACAATGAATCGCTGAGAACGCTCACCATTCCGGCGGACAGCCAACTGAAAAAGATCGGCCCCGGCGCGTTCTCTATGACGCCCCTGAGCGCGTTTACGATCCCGCAGGGCGTGACCGTGATAGAGAACGACACGTTCAGTCAAACGAAGCTGGAGTACGTGGTGATCCCGCAGGGCGTTGCTTCGATCGGAAAAGGCGCTTTCAACGGCTGCCGGTATCTGGAAAACGTATTTTACGGCGGATCCGAAGAAGAATGGAACGCCCTCCCCATTGATGAATACAACGACGCCCTTTACAGCGCAAATATCCATTTCAACGCGGCATGGCATACCCCCGGTGAAGCCGTACCCGAGAACGTGGTCCCCGCCACCTGCACCGCGGGCGGCAGCTATGACGCGGCGGTATACTGCACGCAGTGCGGTTACGAATTCAGCCGCACGCACGTAACGACGGACCCCACCGGCCATCTGCACACGGAGCTCAGAGGCAAGATCGACGCCACGAGGGACGCCCACGGCCACGAGGCAGGGAAGTACTGCACCGACTGCGGCAGATACGTTTCCGGCGGCGAGGACGTTCATAACAAGAACGGATCGCGGTACCGCGTGCAGGACGCGACCTGGCTGGATGAGGAGACCTACAACTACTGCTGCGCCAACGGCGATTACATCATATACTGCACCGTATGCGACGGCTGGGGACTTTATAAAGTGGAAGAGCTTCGCGCCGAGGGCATCATACAGGAACAGCCGGACGAACCGGACGGCGGCGATAACGGCGGCGGCATCTTCAACCGGATCAGAGAAGGCTTCCAGCAGGCCTTCGGCGGCGTGATCGAATTTTTGCTGCGCCTGATCAAATGGTTCGGCAATATGGGCAAAAAATAAAACTGAAATTTGCTCGTATTCGATAAACAAACAGGCCTTCGTATTCATTTCATTCCCCTGAAATCGCGTTCCATTCCGTTTCAGATGCAGATCGGGAGATATATGGAATAGTAAAAACGGAAAAGCAGAATAGCGTCATTCTGAACGATACGGATCGGAAAGGATGGATCAAAAATGAAGAAAGCATTTTCTGTACTGTTGGTTTTTTTGCTGCTGTGCACCACGTTCGGGCTCGGTCTGAACGCTGCGGCGGAGGGCGCGCCGACCATTGTCGAATCCGGTTACTGCGGCGGCGAGGGCGACGGCACGAATCTGACCTGGACCAAGGACAGCCGGAACACGCTGACCATCAGCGGTACGGGGCGTATGGCAGATTTCGGGTATTATTCGGCGATTTATTCGGATCCGCGCAATTCACATCCCGAAACGCCCTGGTATTTGAATCGACATAACATACGTACCGTCGTCATTGAGGACGGCGTGACGAGCATCGGCGATCATGCGTTTAACGGGTGCACCGGCCTTACTTCGGTAACGCTCCCTGCGGATGTGACGAGCATCGGCGAATACGCGTTTTACAACTGCGGTGCGCTTGCATCGGCAACCCTCCCTGCAGGACTGACGGGCATCGGCACGTAACGGAGAACGCCCTGCCGCACACCCCCGGCGTTGCGGTAAAGGATAATATCGCCGCAGCGACCTGCACCTCAAACGGCGGGTATGACGAGGCCGTGTACTGCGTCAACTGCCCGGCGGAAATCAGCCGCGCGCACGTAGAAACAGCCGCAACCGGCCACGCCTGGGGCGAATGGGAGGTCGTGAAACAGGCGAGCGCAAACGAAGAAGGTTTGATGCGCCGCGTTTGCGCCAACGACCCGGGCCACGTGGAAGAAGAAACCATCCCGAAGCTGCAGCCGCAGACGAGCTTGTTTCAGCGGTTCATTGAGCGCATCCGCGAATTCTTCGAGAACATCATTGAGTGGTTCCGCAGGCTTTTCCGTTTCTGACGGTCCGAAAACCGAGCTCCGCAAGTTATCTTGCCGCACGTCCCGATTTGCGCGGGGCGTGCTTGTTTTGTTCCGTTGCCGCTTGCAATCGAACCTCTGATATGGTATATTTTGATCAGGACGAAAGGAGCGGACGGTATGGATACGATCATTATCAACAGGGCTTCGGGGAACAGACCGATAAAACCGCTGAACGGCGTGAACGGCGGGCCGGTGACGCACAACTTCCGGCGGGACGCGCGCGGCCTTTTCAAAGAGGCGAACATCCCGCTTTGCAGGCTGCACGATATCGAGGGCACGCTCGGCGGCGGCAAATTCGTGGACGTGCGCAATATCTTCCCTTTGTGGGAGATGGACGAGAACGACCCGCGTTCTTACGATTTCACGTTTACGGACGAATATCTGAAATGCATCGTTGAGAGCGGGGCGAAACCCTTTTACCGCCTCGGCGAGACCATAGACCACGGCTACCTGAAGGCGCACGTGCGTCCGCCCGAGGATTTCGCGAAGTGGGCGCGCATCTGCGCAAATATCGTGCGGCACTATAACGAGGGCTGGGCGAACGGTTTTCACTACGGCATCGAATACTGGGAAGTGTGGAACGAGCCCGAAAACCCGCCCATGTGGACGGGTACGAAAGAGGCGTACTTTGAGCTGTACCGAGAAACGGCGAATCTGCTGAAGAAGGAATTCCCGAACATTAAGGTGGGCGGGTACGCTTCCTGCGGGGTATACGCCGCATTCAATGAAAACGCGGACGATTTTTACTGCTCGTTCCTTACGTGGATCGATGATTTTCTCGCTTATGTGAAAGCGCCGGAAACCGCTTCGCCGCTCGATTTCTTCTCGTGGCATATCTATTCTTCCGATCCCGCCGAGGTGCTCGCGCACGCGGGATACTGCCGCGAAAAGCTGGACGCCGCCGGTCTTACGGACGTCGAGTGCATCCTTGACGAGTGGAACTGGGCGGGGAAGGATATGTTTGAAAAAATGCGCGGTATGACCGGCGCGGCCTTTACCGCGGACGTGATGTGCCGCCTGCAGAATACGGACGTCACGGACGTCGCCTGCTATTACGACGCGCAGCCGGATCAGGCGTACGGCGGCGTGTTCCTGCGGCATACGGACGAGCCCTCGCGCACGTATTACGCGCTCAGGGCGTTCGGCAGGCTGCGAGCGCTTGGGCGGCAGGCCGAAATGAGCGCCGAAACCGATCTTGCCGCTGCCGCGGCGGCCGACGGGACCCGGCGCGCGGTTCTGCTCGCAAACTATGAAAAAGAAAATCGGCAGGTGGAGATCGGCTTTCCCGGGGCAAAACGGATCAGCCTGTATCTGCTGGATGAAACGCACGATCTCTCGCTGATCGCCGAAGCGCCCTGCGATACGTTGATCACGCAGGCAGAAAAAAACACCGTGCTGCTTGCCGAAGCGCTGGATGCGTAAAAGGGGGAGCGATGATATGAGCAATCTGCACATGCGTTTCCCGGGCGGGAAAACGAAGGCCGTAACCTTCAGCTACGACGACGGCGTTGCGCAGGATCTGCGTCTGGCGGCGATCGCAGAAGAATACGGGATGAGATGCACTTTTAACATCAACAGTGCGTTCGTTGCCGAAACGCCGGGCGGCGACAAGCTTACGTGGACGCAGATATCGGAGCTGATCGCAAGAGGGCACGAGGCGGCGGTGCACGGTGAATATCACATCGCGCCCGGTTCCGTACGCACGCTTGTGGGCCTGCGCGACGCGCTGAACTGCAGGCTGCAGATGGAAGAAAAACTCGGCAGGATCGTGCGCGGCATGGCGTACCCGAACAGCGGCGTCACGCGTTTTACGGGCGGTTCCGATTACGATACCGTGCGGCGGTACCTCAGAGATATCGGCGTGGTATACGCCAGAACGCTGGGCGGCGACAACAACGGCTTTCTGCTGCCGGAGGACTGGTACCGCTGGATGCCCACGGCGCACCACAACAATCCCCACGCGCTCGACTGGGCGCGGGAATTTGCCGAAATGAACGTAAGAGAGGCCTATATCGATAACCGCTACCCGCGGCTCTTCTATCTGTGGGGCCACAGCTACGAGTTCGATCACTGCGGCAACTGGGACCGCTTTGAGGCCCTCTGTGAGATATTGAGCGGCAGGGAAGACGTCTGGTACGCGACGAACATAGAGATCTGCGACTATACGCAGGCGTTCCGCTCGCTGGTATTCAGCGCGGACGGCACGCGCGCATATAACCCCACGGTGCAGGAGCTTTGCTTTGAAACGGAAACGGGCCCGTATACCGTGCGCTCCGGCGAGACCGTTTCAGGGATTCGGTAATATACGGAAAGGAATGCTGTAAAATGAAAAAAACGGTTTCTTTGATACTCGTTCTGCTGATGCTGTGCGGAGCCGCGTTCGGCCTTCCGCAGCTTTCCCCGACCGGCGCTTCGGCGCAGGACGCGCGGGACGTGCTGCGCGTGCACGAAGACGGCAGCTTCCGCATTCTGCAGATCGCCGACCTGCAGGACTACTATTGCCCCAAGGAGGGGAGCCTGGGCGAGGTGAATATCTATTTTCGCGAGTTAAATACGATCCTGCTGGCCATCGCGCGCGTGCAGCCGGATCTGATCGTGCTCACCGGCGATAATATTTTCGGCGCGAAAGGCACGCTCTCGGACGGCATGACCGTGTTTGAGTACACCGTGAAAAAGGTAACGGCGCTCTTCGGCGATATTCCGTTCGTCTTTACCTTCGGCAACCACGATGAGGAGAGCAACAGCCGCGATACGGTCGGCGCGGACCGGTTGAGCGAGGCGGAGCAGGCGGCGATCTACGCCGAATACGGCGCGTTGCCGCTGCAAACCGATATCGACCCCGGCGATACCTCCGAAAACGCCACGGCAAAATACGGTACCGGCTACGTGGATATTTACGACGCCGCGGGCGAAACCGTGGTGCAGCGCGTGATCCTCGTCAATTCCGGCACCTACGACGCCAAACGCAGCCCCGCGCAGTACGGCAGGAGCGGCGTCAACGCCGTAAGCTATACGGATGAATATAACGACTATGAGAAAGTGGTTGCCGCCGTGGAGCGCTGGACCGCCGACCCCGCGATCAAGTGCGTCGCGTTTCAGCACATCCCGCTGCAGGAGATCTATTACGGCGATGCGGACGAAACAAGCCTGCTCGTCCGTTCCGACAACGGCTATAACTCGCCGAATACCTGCGAGGGTTCCGGTATCTCCGGCAAATACGCCGCATCGGAGGCCAACCCCACTCTTACCGGAAAATACAACGAATACAGCGGCTGCTCCTATTCCTCCACGCGGGCGCTGTTCAACGCCCTGGCGGACAAACCGAACGTGGTAGGCCTGTTCTTCGGGCATGACCATCACGATACGCTCACCGGGCGCGTGACCGTGGACGGAAAAAGCCTCGTGCTCGGGTGGGGCGGCGGTCTGCTGGTGGATCCCGCCGGTTACTCCCCCTGCACGTATTACGCCTATAACCCGCTCGTGAGCGCCTATACGCTGCGGGGCGACGGGCGCGCGGCGCAGACGACCGATGAAACCAAGCGGCTGTATACCTATTACGGCCTGCTGCGCGATTACGATTTGGGCGACTTCTGTACGCAAGATACCTATATCAGCGAGGTGCGTCTGTTTGCCGCCGATACCTCCGGCATGCCGGATTATCCCGATTCTTACCTCGGGTATTTTGAGGAGGCAAAGGCGAAGTGCATCGCCGCGGGCTATATTCCGCTGGAAACCTGCTATACCCGCAATTCCCCGGGCAGCGCATCGTACAGCACGACGGCGGATTTCAATTTCGGCTGCTATAAATATCAGGCGTTTTATTCGGGCGCAAAGGCCGTTTGCCTCGGCTATAAAACGACCGACGACCCGACAAAGGCGATCACGGATATCCGCATCTACGACGGCGGCGACGCCCCGCCCGCCAAGTGGACAAAGCAGGAGCTCTGGGCCTATCAGAACAATTCGCAAAGCAGCGGCGACGACCGCTCTTATGTGAACGATACGGATGATTCCGTGCCGTTTTACAATGCCAATTACGATTGGAACGAGGATTATACCGCAGGTACCCTGCGTGCGGATACGAACGCGCAGATCCGCTTCTGCGAGGGGCTTGCCGCCCTCGGCACGGCGAACAACGCGTGGCTTTACTACACAAAGGACCCGTGCGCGGGCACGCCCGTGAAACGCATCTTTGTTGACATCACGGATACGCAGGCTTTTTCGGGCAGCTTCAACCTAAACCGGTTCAACACTGAATACCCGTATGCGTTCGCGCAGAATCTGAACGGGACTTACGATTTTGACCGCGATAACGCTGCGTTCAACGTGCGCATGGGCTACGCGGGCGACTTTACCGGCGGCGAATACGCGGCCGCAAAGGGCTCGTGGGCGTATATCGGCCTCGTTCACGCGGTG
>JAFRSZ010000236.1 GCA_017439205.1 Clostridia bacterium | reverse complement strand
TTTTTTATCCCTCCGGGTTCAGAAATTCACGTTTTCAAGATCTTTTCTGTAATACTCTATGGTTTCGGGGACGATAGGCTCCAGATCCACGGCGGCGCGGAGGATCGCGCGCGCGTCGGCCGCTGTGATCGAACGGCTGAAATCGACGTCGGCCGCAAGCTTCTGCGCAGGCTGAAGCGTTTGCAGCCCCACGGCATTTCTGAGCGCCAGACGCGCGTCGGAAGCCGTAACGGAACCGTCGCCGTCGATATCTCCGAGCTTCCGTTTTTCACCCGATTTCGTAACGGCAAACGAATCGACGCTTGTGCGCACGCCCGCGTCGTTCACGGCATACACGTCGAATGTGATATCGTTTTCATAAACACAGATCGAAGTATACACGGGCGCTGCCTGTGTAAATACCGTTTTATACAGGTCTTTGTTTTCATAAGCCTGCACGTAAGCGGTCCCCGCCGTACCCGCGGCTACGCAGAGCGTTCCGATGCTCACAAGCGAACGGAAGACCCTGCCTCCGATGGTTTTTATGATCGTGTCGCCGCCGGTGACGAACTCCCCTGCGCTGAGCATATTGCTGCGGTAATAGGATCTTGCGCCGCCCTGCAGAAGAACGTCGACAGAAAGAGAATCGCAAAGGACCCGCATCTGGTTCGCAAGCGCCGCGTTTTCGGCGTTGCCGGTAAATACCGGCGTATCCATGACAACGATATTCCATTTCGCGTGAGAGCCTTCGAGGTCTTCTCTGAGCCACTGCAGCTGAACCAGAGACAGCGTTCCGTCGGGTTCAAGGTCGTTTGTGTTCAGAACGGCGAAATGAGCGTTCAGCCGGTCGCAGGAATAGTAGCTGCCGAGGTTATCGTTGTTATAAACGTCGGGAGACGGGATATTGTAGTGTTTGATGAGATTGGGCTGCTCGGAGACGTCCGCGTCGCCGGGGACGTACCACACCGGCATTTCGGAGAGCACGGAGGACGCGGCGTTTATCACAGATGAAAACTGCGTATCATCTTTACCGTTCAGCGCGGAGGAACCGCCGAGCACGGCGAATTCGGCTTTTTCATTTTCAGCCGCCGCGGAAAACGTCTTTGCGAAACGCGCGGCGTTGGCCTGTGTGGACGCGGCGAAATCGCTGAGATACAGGAAAGAAAAGCTGTCGGCCTCAGCTTCGGGGATACAGATCTCGGCGGGCGCGCTCATAAACGCTTTCTCTGCGTCGCCGATCGAATAAACATAGGTCTTGCCCGGAACAAGCCCCTGCACGTCGAGAGTATGGGCGTTGATATCTCTTGTATACGGAAGGATTCCGAAAGAGCCGAAATCAAAGCCGAAGCCCGTGTACGTTTCCGGCGCGCATGCGGTTTCGATCCGATCGGCAGGCACCGCTTCGCCGCTCTCTTTCTCGCGGATCTCGATATCCGTACCCGTTACGGAATATTTCGTGAGCCAGTGCAGCGTGAGCGTATCGTCCTGAACGCGCGCCGTCACGTCGTTCGGCAGCTGCATATCCTCCACGGAAGGAACGACCTCTGTCGCCGCGTCTGAATACGTAACGTTCCAATCGGGGTCGGGATCCGTTACGTCGCCTTCAAGGATCACACGGAGCTGTTCGGCCGTTGCTTCTTTATTCTGCGCATCGAAATACTGATTGATGAAATAATATACGAGCTCCCTCACGTTTTTGCCGTATTTGAGGATCCCGCTGCTGAGCAGATATTCAAGAAGATATTTATAAGTGATGGAGGAATTGTCGTACGTGAGCAGCGCGCCGAGGTTCCACAGCTTTGAAACAAATTCCTGCGTGGAGGACACTCTGAAGATATTCTCTTTCGTGAAGCCCGTAAACACACGGTAAACGATCTGCAGAAAATCAGTTACGTACACGATACGCCCGTTGAACAGCGTATTGATATGGACGTACAGATTGGCAAGGATCTCGTTGACCACAAAATCTTCAACGATGTATTCCTCCGCCGCGCTGAAGATCAGATCGACAAACGCAGGCTGACCGGCTTTTTTCAGAACGTCCTGCATGAACGCATCGTCGGAGATATCCTCGTTGCCGTAATACATATACGCGATCACAGAATAAAACAGGTCGCCGATGGTACCGGGTTTGTCGCGGTCGCCGAAGCCGTATTCATTGATGAATTTCGTGCACGGCACGTCAGACACTTTCGTGTTCATAAGATCCCGGAGGCTGCTCTCGATCGCGTTCCAGAGGCGGTCGGGATCGTTAATATAGGTATCCATGATCTGCTGATCGAGGTCGGCGATAAACGACATGATATCCGAAACGGTAAGGATATCGATATTGCCGAACGAAAAACCGCCGTTGATCAGATCGTCGATTTTCTGCTCCACGTCAAAATCGAACTGAGATTTCAGGAACGCAACGATACTTCCCTCTTCACGGATCTGATCCATGAATTTTGAAAGCAGCCCCTTGGCGAGCCACATCAGATAGGTTTCGGGTTCGCCGTTGCCGTGCTGCAGATAGAAGCCGCTCTGGCGGTAAGGACGCATATAGATCGTGCCTTTATCGGACTGCACGACGCTCACGCTGTCGCAGTCGATCTGTGAAAAGTCCGCGGTAACGGTACCGGAGGCGTCTTTCGTGAATTTCGTTTCACGGTACGCAAAGGGGAACTCTGTAAGCGTGGGGGTGATCACGGAATACAGCGGTTCGCCCGCGTCGGAATAGGTAACGTCGATATCGGTCGCGTGCTGGTGCCCGCTGAATACGAAATGGACGCCCATATCTGCGAACGTCTCCTGCAGGCGGTAAGCGTTGTCGATCACGAAGCCCTGCAGCACCTCGCCGTGCATATAGTTCATTTCGGAAGCGTTCCAGTGGGTAAACACAAGCGGAGTCTCGCCGTTTTCTTTCGCTGCATCCACCTGCTGCGAGATCCATTCAAACACCTCGGGGGTGATATTGCCGCCGGTCTCCTGGATATCCCGCTTTTTAGCGGTGTTATCCGCCGTATATTTACCGGCGTCTACCATGATCAGCCGGTAACCGTCGGCAACGACAGCATAACTGAGCGCGCCCGCTTTGCCGGTATCCGGCGCGGAATACGCGCTTACAGCCTCGTCGAATCCGAATTCACGGTAAATATCGTAGAATTCAGCGGCGGTCGTCATCTTTGCAGAGTGCCGCATACCGTCCGCATACGAAAAATCGGCGGCGTTCGGATTGTTGATATCGTGGTTGCCGTTGATTACGAATACCTTCAGCCCGGTATCCTCTTCCAGCTTGCGAAGACGCTCGGCAAGCGCAACGTGCCCCTCGTACTCGCCGTTGATGGTGAGATCGCCGCAAAGGACAACGTATTTCAGCCCTTTATTCTGCGCTTCGGCGGCAAGAGAATCGAATGTTGCGTTCAATATCCCGTTCAGGTTATCGTAAACGCAGTTGTTCCCCCTCAGATACGTATAAAAAGCTTCGCCCTTATACTTTGAAAGCGATTCGGGATAATAATGGATATCCGAAACCGTGGCAAGAAGGAACGCTTCTTCTCCGGCAGGGACGGCGAATACGCCCGTCGGCAGTACAGTGAAAATCAGCACCGCCGAAAGCAGAAGCGCAAGCAGCCTTTTCGCAGCTCTCATAAAAACACCCTCCAAAAGTTACAGTAATTCAAAGTTAAGTATATAATAAAAAAACAAAAAAGTAAAGAGTTTTATGTTTCCTGATAATCGAAGTTATGAAAAAATGTTTATTTACAAAATTGAGCCGATGCTTTATAATCTGAAATATCGGAAGGAGTGATCCGCATATGGCAAAGGATTCGCCCGGCATATACGACCGCGAACGGCCCGTAAAGGAGCTGATCCGCCGTTTTCTGCCGTATTATAAACCGTACGTGGGAGTTATCATCATTGATCTTTTCTGCGCCGCTCTGACCTGCGGCGCCGAACTCGTGCTGCCTCAGATCATCAGGTTCCTGACGAACAGCGCGATCAACGATATCGCAGCGATCACCGTAGCCTCGGTATTCCGGCTGGCAGCGCTGTATCTGACGCTGCGCGCGATCGACGCCGCCGCAGGATTTTACATGGCGTATCAGGGGCACGTGATGGGCACGAAAATGGAAACCGACATGCGCCGCGACGCATACGACCATCTTCTGCGGCTCTCGGATACGTATTACTCCAATACAAAGATCGGGCAGATCATGGGCAGGATCACAAACGACCTGTTCGACGTTACCGAATTTGCCCACCATTGCCCCGAAGAATTCTTTATTGCCGGCATCAAGCTGACCGCGGCTTTCGTGATCCTCGCGAAAACGAATATCCTTCTCACGCTTCTGGTATTCGCGGTGGTGCCGGTCATGGTGCCGATCTGCCTGAAGGTAAACATGAAGATGCGCAGCGCGTTTGCACTGCGGCGGCATCAGACCGGCGAGCTGAACGCCCGCATCGAGGATTCTCTTCTCGGTCAGAAGGTAGTAAAAGCCTTTACCAACGAAGACGTTGAACGGGAAAAATTCAAAGAGGATAATATAAAATTCTTTGATTACAGAAAGCTCTCTTACAAGTATATGGCCTCATTTATGCTTACGGTGCGCATTTTCGAAGGCGTGATGTACCTCGTTGTGCTGATCGGCGGCGGGCTGTTTCTGCTGAACAAACTCATCAGCCCCGGCGACCTTGTGGCGTACGTGATGTACGTTTCGACGCTGATCGCAACCGTTCGCCGGATCGTGGAATTCGCCGAGCAGTTCCAGCGCGGCATGACCGGCATCGAGCGTTTTTTGGGGATCATGGACGCGGAGATCGAGATCTTCGACAGCGAAGACGCCGTTCCGCTTGAAAACGCGCAGGGAGAGATCCGTTTCGATCACGTCAGCTTTTCATATCCCGACGATGGAAACACGGTGTTCACTTCTCTGGATCTAACGATCCATGCGGGCGAGAAGCTTGCGATCGTAGGTCCCAGCGGCGGCGGCAAAACGACGCTGTGCAACCTGATACCGCGGTTTTACAATATCGACGGCGGGACCATCTATCTGGACGGCAAGGACATCAGAAAATATACGCTCCGAAGCCTGCGTGAGAACATCGGTATGGTACAGCAGGACGTTTACCTGTTCTCCGGCACGGTATATGAGAACATCGTTTACGGCAGGCCCGGCGCCACGCGGGAAGAGGTGGTCGAGGCGGCGAAAAAGGCCGGCGCGCACGAATTCGTTTCGGCGCTGAAGGATGGTTACAACACCTATATCGGCGAACGCGGCGTAAAGCTCTCGGGCGGGCAGAAGCAGCGGCTCGCCATTGCCAGAGTGTTTCTGAAAAATCCGCCGATCCTGATCCTCGACGAAGCGACCAGCTCGCTGGACAACGATTCCGAATACGCGGTGGCGCAAAGCCTGAAAGCGCTTTCCAAAGGCCGCACGACCCTCACCATCGCGCACCGGCTTTCGAGCATCGTACATTCTGACCGCATTCTGGTGCTCACAAAAGACGGCATCGCCGAAGAGGGCGACCACGAATCGCTGATGGCGCAAAAGGGCATCTATTACGGCTTTTATACAAGAACAAGCGAAATCAAATAACTGTTTTTTCGAGGAAAAATACCGCAATCAATAAGACCGGCACTCCGAAAGGAGAGCCGGTCTCTTAAATATAATAATTTCAGCAATTTGAAACGAAGCTTTATTCTGCGTCCATTGCTGCGGCAACTCTTTGTACAAGCCCCGTTTCATAAATCTGATCGCAGGGGAAATCCCACACGGCGGCAATATCGTAACCTTTTCCTTCCCCTCGCCGGGAAGCGGATGACCTGTCCGTAAGGCTTAAAGACATCGCCTGAAACTCCACGCCTTGCCTGTTCAGATGGGCTTTCAACTGCATCAGCAGCGACGCGATACGATCCGCCGAAAGATCCGTTTCCTCCAGCGCCACGACCACTTCTCCGTATTTTCTGCCGATCTCACGGTAATCAAAGACCTGATCCAATTCCACCTGATCTGCCGAAAGATGCGGGAACTGCGGTCCGTTTTCCTCATTGTCGCCGGTAAAAACGCTGCCGTAGCAGTAATCGATCGTGATCCCATCCAGCGGGTCATCCATGGCCGCAAGCACAATCTCGTGATATTCCCGATTCACACGGTTCAGCACACTGCCTTTTTGCAGAACGACGCCGTTATAGTTGTCGCTGCGGTAATTGCCGAACATACCGAAGGTCATCGTGAACCCGGAATCCGGGCTGCCGGGCATTTCACAGCGCACGGAGTATTCCTGATCCTCCAACCAGTAATCGGCGTAACGTGCGGAAGCGACGCGGTACACTTCCCTGCCGAAGCGGATATTCAAGATGGTTTCGGCATTATGCACTGCCAACGCTTTTGATACGGGATTACCGAAGATCAGATTAAGCGTTAACGTGCATAATAATACGAATACGATCACAACGCACCACAGGGCGGTCATGCGTCGTTTTGTTTTTTTCACCGTCCGCTTTTTATCGGCGGCCGCATAATCGGATACTTTCAATAAGGTTTCTTTGGTTTCGGGTTCCATGGTCTCGCTTTTCCTTTCTCCGTCGATGATCTCGCGGATATCCACACCGTAAAAATCCGCCAGTTCCACCAGAAGCGAAAGATCCGGCAGATTCACGCCGGTCTCCCAACGCGATACGGTCCGGCCCGTTACGTTCAGTTTTTCGGCAAGTTTCTCCTGTGTCAGATTCTTTTCTTTGCGCAGCTCTTTCAGAAACGCGCCGATCTTCTGCTGGTCCGTACGATCATCTCCTTTCGCTTCCAGCCTACCGTTTTCTGCCCGCGTTTTCCACGACACAAAGCGAGAAATGACGTGAAAAAGCGGGCGGACACGAAATGTCCGGTGATTTTTTCATTCATGTTTTACAGATTGCAGCAGTATACCTCCCACGATCAGCACCAGCGCCGCCACGGCGGTGAGCTTCAGCTCTTCTTTGAGAACGGCCGTGCTGATGATCACCGACAGAAACGGTACGATATACGCGAGGTTCGCCACCAGCGCGGTACCTTCGGCCTTCTGCAGGGCAAGCCCCCACGTGAGATACGCCGCGGCGTTCACAAACACGCCGAGCCAGACGAGCCCCACCCACTGCATCCCGGCAGGCATGGCCCATTCCTCAATGAACGGCCCCACCGCAAAGCAGCAGACCGTTACGGTGAGCCATACCACGGTCATCATCACGGTTTGATCGAACCCGCTTTTTTTATTCAGCACGCAGTACAGCCCGTAGCACGCGGCGGCGATCACGCAGGCAGCCATGCCGATCCATCTGCCGCCGCCTTCGTTTGAGCCCCCGAAAGAAAGCACAACGACCCCCGCAAAGGAACAAAGCAGGGCGATCGCCATTTTCATGGTGAGCTTTTCTTTCAATATCACGCACGAAAAAAGCACCAGCATCACGGGCCAGAGGTAGTTCAGGATGCACGCCTCCCCTGCCGTGAGCGAACCGAGGCCGAAATAATACAGCGCGGAATAAAGGAACAATCCCAAAAAGCCCAGCGCGGCCATTTTGAAATACTGCCGCGGCGCATACATTTTCAGGAGCCTGTATTTTCCGGACACAAGCAGCGCGGCAGCCATGAACAGAAAGGCAAACAGGCTTGAAACGCCGAGCGTTTCAAGGTTCGGCAGCGCGCCGAGCACCAGCTTTGCCACGGTGGAAAGCGTTGACCAGATCGCGACGGATATCAGCGCAAACACAACGCTTTTGTTTTTGGAAGACGCCATTTATTCTTTGGTATCCTCCGCGTGACGGGCTGCAAGCGCCGCTTTATCGTCGTCCCATTTTTTGCCGAACAGCGGATAGAACTTCATGCCGACGGCGGAAAGCACGAGCAGGATCGCCGGGATCGCCATCCATGCCACCAGAACGCCCTGCTTTGCCATATCGCTCTGCATGCCCGCGGTAAGCGCGGTATCGTAGCCGAACCACTTGGCGATCATCAGGAATGCGGCGTTTGCGAGGCTGATGGCGGGTTTTGTGATCAGCGAGTTCACGCCGGCGTAGATCCCCTCGCGGCGCGCCCCCGTTCTGAGTTCGTCATAATCGATCACGTCGCCGTTCATAATGGGAACAAGGTACATACCGCCCGCGAAACCGACGCCGGTCAGCAGGAATACGACAAGGGCGACGGGGGTGAGCTTGCCGAAGACGCACATCGCGGCGGCCGCGGCCGCAAAGGCGACGCACATCACCGTAACGCATTTGCGCACGCCCCACGGACGGAGCATTTTGATCCAGAGGATGATGCCGCCGATCGCGCCGAGTCCCAGCGCGCCGTACGCCAGCGGCATGGGCGTTGTAAACTCATCGAAATAATAGATCACGCCCTGCATCAGGATCGTCTGAATGAAGATCACGGTAAAAGACAAAATTTCAAACATCACGAAAGCGCGGTTTTTGAAGCACTCTACAACGCTTTTGATGATGCCGGGCTGGCTTTCGGATTCATCCTGCACCTTTTCCTGATAAAAGAACGTGGAAAAGAAGATGATCAGAAACGCTGCCACGCCGATGCCCGTCATTATGAACTGGAACCGCGTGGGATCGCTGCCGACTTCGGGCTTGATCATCGGGAACACCACCAGCGGCACGGCGAGCGTGATCAGGCTGAAGCCGATCTTCCAGATAAAAATGCTGCTGCGGGCTTTATTTGTGACCGCCATCGTATACGGCATCACGTAAAGCGAGGTGGCGATGGCCGTGTAGAGCGTATCGAACAGGAACAGCGTTGCCAGCATCTGTATGAACAGCGCCGTCTGGCTGCCGCCGAAGGGCCATTTGAACCATGTGACCACAAAGATCAGCGCATAGAAGAACGCGCCGTAACGGATGTAAGGGATACGGCGGCCGAGCCTGGATTTCGTGCGGTCCGAAATATAACCGAAAAGCGGATCGTTGAACGCGTTCCAGATACCGAACAGGATCCACACAAGACTGGCAAGGCCCTCGTCCATTCCCATGAACTTTGTAAAAAAGTAGGTCATGCCGCCGCCGGTGAGCAGCGAATTGAGGGTGCCGCACATACAATCGGCAAAGCTGAGCCAGAACTTGCCGGATACCGGCACCTTTTCTTCCACAGCCGCGGGGTTTACGTTTTTCTCCATAATAAATCGAGCTCCTTTCTGTTTCAAGATATCACATTACGGTACGAAACGCAAGATTTTTTAATTCATATTGTATTAAATCGCGAACCGTGCTAAAATGTTTTCGATTTCAAAAATGAAGTTTTGCGGGGGCTGATAAGAAGATGAAGATCGTACTGGAGCACGTTACAAAGAGATATCCGAACCGGAACCGGAAGATCAAAACAGAGGTGATCGCCGCGAGCGACCTCAATTTTGAGATCCCGGACGGGCAGCTGATCGGCCTCCTGGGACCTTCCGGCTGCGGCAAAAGCACCACGCTGAACCTGATCTCCGGCCTGGAACCTCCTACGGAAGGCAGAATCTATTTCGGCGAAACGGACGTGACCGATCTGCCGCCGGAAAAGCGCGGCGTGGGGCTTGTATTTCAGAATTACGCGCTGTATCCACACCTCACCGCGCTGCAGAACATCATGTTCCCGCTGCAGAACCTGAAGGGCGAAAACCGCCCCTCGAAACAGCAGATGGAAGAACGCGCCGTGGAAACGGCGAAGCTCGTTCAGATCGATCAGCTTCTGGAGCGCCGCCCGAAAGAGATGAGCGGCGGCCAGCAGCAGCGCGTGGCCATTGCGAGAGCTCTGGTAAAGCGCCCCGGCGTGCTTCTGCTGGATGAACCGCTCTCGAATCTGGACGCGCGCCTCAGGCTGCAGACCCGCGAGGAGATCCGCCGCATCCAGCGTGAAACAGGTATCACCACCGTATTCGTAACGCACGATCAGGAAGAGGCCATGAGCATCTCCGACAGCATCGTTGTGATGAAAGACGGCGCGGTGCACCAGATCGGCAAGCCGCAGAACGTGTACGACGACCCGGTGAATCTGTTTGTGGCAAAATTCCTCGGCACGCCCCCCATCAACGTGTTTACGGGCGAAGTAAAGAACGGCTCGCTTTCTATCGGCGAAGAGGCCGTATTGCGCGTGCCCGGCGCGCCGGACGGCGAAGTGAGCGTTGGCATACGCCCCGAGGGTTTCGTGCCGGATGAAAACGGCGCGTTCGGCTGCGGGCTCGACCGCGTTGAGATCATGGGCCGCGACACAAGCGTTGTTTTCACGCATCCGCTTATGGAAAACGAACAGGGACGCGCCGTTATCAGCGCCGAGCTTGCCGCCGGACTCTCCGGAGATAAAGTGCGCTTCAGCCTGAAGCCGAATAAGACCCACCTGTTCGGCCCGGACGGTGAGCGCATCCGTTTCGATATATAACGGAGGGATCGCTATGAAAAAACAGAATCTGAAGGCGTGGCTCTATTTGCTGCCCGCCATCGCGTTTTTGGGCGTATTCATGGTATATCCGCTGTTCGACGTGGTGATTTACTCGCTGGAGGAAGGCTATAATTCCGCGTCGCAGTCCTTCTTCGGCGTAGGCCTTTATAATTTTTCATACGTACTGCACGACCCGTATTTTTTACAGGCGGTGAAAAACACGCTGATCCTCGTTGTGATCACCGTGCCGGTTTCCACGGGGCTGGCGCTGCTGATCAGCCTCGGGCTGAATTCAATCAAAACTCTGAAGAACCTGTACCAGACCGTATATTTTCTTCCCTACGTCACGAACACGCTGGCAGTGGGTCTGGTATTTATGATCCTGTTCAAAAAGACGGCGTATTCCGACGGCCTCATCAATCTCCTGATCAACTTTTTCGGCGGCAGGAGCGTGGATTTCATCGGCGGCCCGTATTGGGCGAAGATGATGGTGATGTGCATATATACCGTTTGGATCGTGCTGCCGTTCAAAATTCTGATCTTAACGGGTTCGCTGGCCTCCGTGAATCAGGATTACTATAACGCCGCGAAGATCGACGGCACCTCAAAATGGCGCACCTTCTGGCGAATCACGCTGCCCCTGATCTCGCCGATGCTGTTCTATCTGATCATCACCGGCTTTATCGGCGCGTTCAAGGCGTATTCCGACGCGGTGGCGCTGTTCGGCGTGGATCTGAACGCCGCCGGTATGAACACCATCGTCGGTTACGTTTACGATATGCTGTACGGCAATTCCGGCGGCTATCCGTCTTACGCCTCCGCTGCCGCGCTGATCTTATTCAGCATCGTTTTCACCATCACCTGCGTGAATCTCCGCACACGCAAGAGACTGCAGTTTTAAGGGGGCGTTAAAATGAAAAACGATAAAAGACCGATCAATGCAGGTCGTAAAATCGGAAAAGGCGTTACCTACGCGCTGCTCTCTTTATGGGGGATCATCGTTCTGTTCCCGTTTTACTGGATGGTGCTCTCTTCTTTCAAGAGCTACGGCTCGTATAACGCAGAATACATCCCGAAGTTTTACGCGACCGACCCCACGCTGCAGAATTACCGCTCGGCTTTCACCGAGGTGCCGCTCGCAAAGTATTTCGGCAACACGCTGATCTTTACGCTTGCGACCACCGCCATCATGCTGGTTGTGATCGTATTGGCGGCATTCGCCTTTTCGAGACTGGAATTCCGCGGAAAGAACATCGTGTTCGCGCTGTTCCTTTCTCTGATGATGATCCCGAACGAGCTCGTGATCATCACGAATTTTGTTACGATCACGGATTGGAACATGCGCAACACTTTCTGGGGCCTGATATTGCCGAGCGTGACCTCGGTGTTCTACATCTATCTGCTGAAAGAAAATTTCGAGCAGATCCCCGACGAGCTTTACAAAGCCGCGAAGGTGGACGGCACCTCAGATTTCAAGTATCTTTATAAAGTGATGCTGCCCATCTGCCGCCCCACCGTGATCACTGTGATCATCCTGAAGGTGATCGAATGCTGGAACGCATACGTATGGCCCCGGCTGATCACCGACGACCAGGCCTATTTTCTCGTTTCCAACGGCATTCAGGAGATCCGCGAAAACGGCTTCGGACGCGAAAACATCCCGGCGATGATGGCTGCGGTGGTGGTCATCTCTCTGCCGCTGATCGTGCTGTTTCTGATCTTCCGCAAGAAGATCATGAGCGGTGTTATGAGAGGGGGCACAAAGGGATGAAACGAGCCGTTTCCCTCCTTCTTTCTTTTCTGCTCACATTCTCGTGCGCGGCGGTTCTCGCCGGGTGCCACGGGTCAAAGAAACAGGCGGCGTTTGCCGTGCCTGAAAGCTTTGATACGGAAAAGCATTACGAGATCACGTTCTGGGCGAAAAACGATACGAACAAGGCGCAGACCAATATCTACCGCAAGGCTATTGAAGATTTTGAAAAGCTGTATCCGAATATCACCGTGAATCTGCGGCTTTACACCGATTACGGCAGGATCTACAACGACGTGATCACAAACATTTCCACCGGCACCACGCCCAACGTATGCATCAGTTACCCGGACCATATCGCCACTTACCTTACGGGTACGAACGTGGTAACGCCGCTCGATCCGCTGTTTGAAGACAAAAACTACGGCTTCGGCGGCAGCGAACTCCTGTATGACGGCCCCGACGCCGACGAAATGGTAGAAAAATACCTGACGGAATGCTCCATCGGGGGAACGCACTACGCGATCCCCTATATGCGCTCCACCGAGGCGCTGTATATCAACATGACAATGCTCGGCAGGCTCGGCTACACGCTGCCGGATAAGATCACCTGGGATTTTATATGGGAAGCCTCCGACAAAGCGGCCGAAAAAGACGCTTCCGGCACATACTATGCCAACGGGCAGAAGACCATGATCCCGTTCATTTACAAGTCCACCGACAATATGATGATCCAGCAGCTCATGCAGAAAGACGCGGGCTACTCTACGGCGGACGGCGACGTTCTGATCTTTAACGATACCACGAAGGAACTGCTTTATACCGTTGCCGACCACGTAAAGAAGGGAGCGTTCTCAACCTTCAAGATCTCAAGTTATCCCGGCAATTTCCTGAACGCGGGCCAGTGCCTGTTCGCGGTGGATTCCACGGCAGGCGCAACGTGGATGGGCAAAGCCGCCCCCCATGCGGATATCAGTGAAGAAGCCTTTGTGGATTATGAGATCGCCGTGCGCACGATCCCGCAGTTTGACCCCGCGCACCCGAAAATGATCTCACAGGGCCCCAGCATCTGCATCTTCAACAAAGAAGATCCGGAAGAGGTCCTGGCTTCATGGCTTTTCGCGCAATACCTGCTCACGAACGACGTTCAGATCGCATATGCACAGACAGAGGGATACATTCCCGTAACAAAAAAAGCGCAGAACGACCCCGGGTATCGGGATTATCTCTCCCACGCGGGAGAAGACCAGGATCTTTACTACGACGTAAAGATCAACGCTTCGAAACTGCTGCTGGATAATATCGACAATACGTTCGTCACCCCCGTGTTCAACGGATCGGCTTCCCTGCGCGACGCCGCCGGGCAGATGATCGAAAACGTAGCGACCTCCGTCCGCCGCAAGGAAACGGTAAACGACGCATACATGGAAAAGCTGTATAAAAACGTTCAGTCCCTTTACCGACTTGATCAGATCGGCGCCGCGAACACAGGCGCAGGCGCAAGGGATCTCGGGCCGCTGCCGAAAACCAGCGTGGCGCTGCTCTCGTGCATCGCCGGCGTATGGGTGCTGATGGGCGTTTTCGCATTAAAAAGCGCGATCGGAAAGAAAAGGAAACAAAATTGTAAAAACTCTTGATTTTAATTAAATAATCATCTATAATGTGCAGGATGAAAATCAAATTTTCAAATCAAAAAGGAGACAAACAATGAAAAAGCTTATCGCACTTTTACTTGTTCTTTCCGTGGTATTCGCTTTTGCTGCCTGCGGCGGCAAAACCGAGACCGAACCCACTGATCCCGCCAACCCCACCGACGCTGCCACCGAGGCCGGCACCGAGAAGGCTGACGACGGCGAAGTTGCCGTGATGTCTCACGAAGAGTATGCCGCTGCCGCCGGTGACACCAAGGTTTGCGTTGAGACCTACGTACAGGCCAAGCAGAGCTGGTGGGAAAACAAGGCGACCGTTTATGCCCAGAGCGAAGACGGCGCGTATTTCCTTTACAACATGAGCTGCTCTGAAGACGACTATGCGCTTCTTACGCCCGGCACCAAGATCAAGGTTACCGGCTTCAAGTCCGAATGGGCCGGCGAAGTTGAGATCGTTGACGCCACCTTTGAGATCCTTGAAGGCAGCTTCATCGCGGAACCGGTCGACGTTACCGCTCTTCTCGGCACCGACGAGCTTGCCGCCCATATGAACGAATACGTATCCTTCAAGGGCATGACCGTGGAAGCTTCCACCGACGCCGACGGCAACGAGGCAGCGTTCCTTTATTCCTACGACGGTTCCGGCGAAGAAGGCAGTGACCTGTATTTCAAAGTATCGCTCAACGGCGAGACCTATACCTTTACGGTCGAGTCTTATCTCACCGGCGCCGATACCGACGTTTATAAGGCCGTAAAAGAGCTGAAGGTCGGCGATACGATCGATATGGAAGGCTTCCTTTACTGGTATGAAGGCGTGAATCCGCACATCACCGCCGTTTCCGCCGCTGCGTAAACCGCAATACGTTAACACAAAAAAGAGTCCGATCCGATTCGGGCTCTTTTTATAATGTGTAATACTTTTTAATATATAAAAAGCCGACGTGTTCTTATCTATGACACGTCGGTTTTCGTTCTTTTATTTATCGAGATCCACCGAAACGTCGTATTCGCTGATCCAGGTGCGCGTGGCAAAGTTCCTGGCGCGCAGCAGCACCTGATCGTCATACGCCTCGACCACCCAGCCGCAGCCGTTTGCCATATGGCCGCCGTGAATCAAGTCAAAATACATATATGAGGGCAGGTTGATCAGCGTGATCTGATTGCCGTTATTGTTTTCCATATACTCAACGGAGGCGTATTTCGGGCCGATAAGATATCCCTTATTCTTGAAACCGCCGTGGATGTGGCCGCTGATATAGAATACGTTATCGTATTTTTTCAGGATATCAACGACCTGATCGCTCTGCTCGCCGATGCCGCCGATCTCCTGCGAGTGGTTCTTATTGAGCTCCCAGTTATACGGCAGGCCGTGCGTTCCGTTGATCGGCTGATGCATGAACACAAAGATCGGCAGACCGGAGCCGGAGGCCTTCGCCATAGCGGAAGCGAACCATTCGAGCTGCGTATCGCTGAGCCAAGCGTCCACGCTGTGCCCTTCCGAGCCCAAAACGATAAAGTAATATCCCTTTACGACCTCGGAATAATAGAGCTGGGTGATATCGCGGTCCGAAATGACGTCATTGTTCCATTCAAACGTGGTTCTCACACTGTCGTCCTTCTCATCCGGGCCCCAGGTATCATGGTTGCCGATCACAACGAACGTATTGTCGGCGATATCGTATTTAGATAAGGCGTCGGAGAAAACGTCCCACTGGTCCGGTTCGCCGCCGTCGGTGATATCGCCGTTGAACACAACCGCATCAAGGCGGTCTTTCGCTTCGGCCATATCGCGCAGGCCGAGTTCAAGCATCCCCTGAAAGATCAGCTTGAAGTTGCCACGCAGGTGCGAATCGGAGATCACGGCAAAGCTGACGCCGCAATCCTCTTTCGCGCGGGCAATCGGCTGCACTTTTTTGCCTTCGATGAGCCCCACCGGGGTGGTGACAACCATAACCAGAGAAAGAAGCATGCTGACGAATTTGACCATCAGGCTTAAAAACATGACGATAACTCCCCTCTTAATATTACTGTATTATTTCAGCAGCTTTTTCAGCTGCTTTTCGTCCGCGTGCGGCAGAATGGAATGCAGATGCGCCAAAACGCGCGCATAGGATTCTTCCGGCGTGCGGGCGTAGGCGTCGTCTGCGAATTCTTCTCCGAAAAACAATTCCGGCGTGGAGTACTGCGCCACGCCCCAGCCGTACGGCAAACCGTATTTATCGCGCTGGTAAACGAAATCGGAGATCAGCGCATAGCACTGCATCTGCAGACGCGCGATCAGCGGATCGAAGCCCTTTTTGCCCTCTTTGCCGTAGCCGCCGAGAAACTTCAGCTCGCTGGACGTAACGGGCGCATGCTGCTCTAAAAGCTTATATAAAACCTTATCCTGATACTGCGCCATGCCGAAATCGTACAGCTCATCAAAATCGAGGCCGCCGCGCCGTACGTTTGCGAAATCCGGGAACCACTCTTTGCTGATGAACACGGCCTTTTTGCCGATGAACTTGCCGTAGGCGCAGCCGGTTTTGCGGATCACCGGGCCTTTCCATTCCCAGATCCCATCGCCCTCATCCGGGAACCACGCCGCGGGGGCGATGTGCTCGCTGACGGAAAAGCCGCAGATCGAATTCCTGAAAAAAGGAACGAAGCCGAGGGTATTCACCGCGTCGGCAAGATCCTGTTCTGTTCTGATATACAGCTCGTTGAAGATCATACTCAAAGTTTTACGCGCTTTTCTTCCAGCGGCATGGCAGGGCGGAAATGCGGCACCTCGAGCGTTCTGCTGCCGTTGGTGACGGATAACGCGGAAAGCAGCCCCACGGCCGTCCATTCGCACGCCTTATACACGTTCAGGTCGGGCTGTATGTTCTTGCGGATCGCCTCGATGAAATCCTCTACAATGAAGAAATCGCCGCCGCCGTGACCCGCGCCGAGCTGCTCGTGCGTGGCGTTTTTGTATTTATCGGGCAGATATTCGTTGAATTCTGTGAGCGGCGTCCAGTCCATCTCCCCTTTCGCCGTTTTGCGGGACGTGAGCGATACGCGGTCAACGTCCCCCGCGAGGTTGCCCTTGCCGTACACGGAGGACTGGAAGATGCCCTCGGTACCCTGCAAAAGATACAGATCCATGCTGTGGGGGCGGGGCGAAAGGCAGTCTGTACGGATCTGGATCAGCTTGCCCTTATCGGTACGGCACATCGTTGTGGTGCCGCTGTCCTGCTTCAGGCCGACCGTATTATATACGCCCGGCGAGAACGTGGAGATCTCGGTGATGCGCTCGCCCGGGAACCACTGCATCACGGGGCCGATGCTGTGCGTGGGGTAAAAATTGCCGCGTTTGCCGCATTGCCAATATGAGCGCCACGAGGTTTTGCCGTTCGGATAAACAAGAATGTTGGAGATATTATGCAGGTAGGAGCCCTCAGCATAGTAGGTCTCGCCGAACATCCCGCGCAGGACCATGCTTTTCACAAGCTGCACCTGCGGCGTATAGATGTAGTTTTCGGCGTACATATAGATCCTGTTATACTTTTCAACGCATTCGCACAGCCAGAAGAGCTCGTCCATCGAAACGCCTGCGGTAACTTCGCTCATCACGTGCTTGCCCGCCTCCAGCGCGGCGATGGCCTGCGGCACGTGGCACTGCATGGGCGTTGCAATGATCACGGCGTCGATATCGCTTTCGAGCATATCTTCAAACACGCGGTATTTCTTTACGCCGCCGATCCTTTCGGCCGCATTGTTCAAAGCGTCTTCGTTCAGATCGCACATGGCGGCGATCTCAACGTCGGGCATGATCTTCAGGCCCTGCAGCGTGGAAAGCCCGCGCACGCCTGCGATACCGATTTTAATCATATTGGCACTCCCCTGTTATTCAAAAATCTCATCCACAAGGCGGCGCACTTCGGCGTCGGTAAAGAAACGCGGATAGCCCACGAGTTTTGCCTCTTCCTGCGCCTTGCGGGCGATCTCAAAGCAATCCTGCTTATGATACGGAATGGCAGATACGCGCACGCCGAGCCGCTCGATCAGCACTTCTATGGCGGCGATCAGGTCTTCCGCCGTGTCGCCGATACCGCAGTATTGGGCGAGCTTTGCCATTTTATCTGCTGCGAAGGGCAGATAGGCGCGCAGCACGGGTACGAACGCCGCCGCAATGGCAAGCCCGTGGGGCACGTGATAGAATTCGCCGAAACGGTGCGCTATGGCGTGGATATACCCGGTGCCGATGCGCCCGAAGCTCTTGCCCGCGAGGTACGCGGCGTGCTGCATTTCGGCGCGGGCGGCAAGGTTATGCGGATCTTCGCAAACGGTTTCAAGGTTTTCAAATACCGCTTTTGCCGCCTGCGGCGCAAACTCGGCGTCCTTCGGGAAAGCGGGCGCGAACAGGCTCAGAAAGCTTTCCACCGCGTGAGAGAGCGCGTCGATCCCCGTGTAAGCGGTGCCCATGCGCGGCACGCTTGCGGTGAGAACAGGATCAAGCACGATCACGTCCGGCAGGAATTTGTCGCTGGTGAACGGGCGCTTTTTATTCTTATCTTCTTCGGTTGCCACGGCAAAGAGCGTGGCCTCGCTGCCGGTGCCCGCGGTGGTGGGGGCGAGCAGCAGCGGCACGGAGGGGCTGCAGACGCTGTCGAGCCGGGCGATGTCTTCAACGTAATGGTTCGGGTTGGCGGCTCTGAGCGCCGTGATCTTGGCGGTGTCGAGCACGCTGCCGCCGCCGATGCCCACAACGCAGTCGCAGCCGTTTTCGGTATATACGTTCAGCGCGCGTGTGGTATCGCTCACCGTAGGCTCCGCGGCGATATCGGTAAACACGGGCACGTCGCCGAGGCGAGCAAGCAGCTCCTTCACCGCGCCCACGTCGAACGGTACGGTGATCACAAGGGGCTTTTTCAGGCCGCGGGCGTTCAGCGCGTCGGCAAGGCGCAGCACGCTGTTTTCGCCGGTGATCATTTCGGGCGTTTTCATCACGGCGTTTTTCAGCACGCCGAGGGTCAGCTTGCCGATGGGCGTGATCCGGCCTCCCTTGCCCGCGGGCTCCAGCGTTACGGGCGGGAAATCAAGATTGCCGCCGGCGGTGAGGTAAGCCTTGTCCGGCTTGCTCCACTTAAAACCGAGCTTTTCGAGCGCGGCGGCGGTTTCGCCGTTCACCATCTTCACTTCGCTGGAACGCCCGGAGATGATCATATAGAACATATAGACGTGGATATCGCGGTCCGTCAGGTTGGCGTTGGCCAGCTCGATGGCCTCGGCGGTGGAGGCGAAACGCCACGGGCGGTCGAGCATCTCAAACATATCGCGCACGTCAAGAAAATGATGGTTGAACATGTGCCATACGCGGTTGCGCGCGCCGGAGAGCGCCAGCTTCACGTAGCCGCGGGCGCACTCGTCCACTGCGGTGAGATCCATCGGATATTTATCCATGTTCTCGTGGTACACGCCGAGCTTGAGGATGGCGTGCAGGCGGTGCAGGAAGCCGTTGTCTGCGGCGTTGCGCTGGAATCTGCCGTCAGATACGCGCCAGGTCAGGTTGCCGATGCGGTAAATATTCACGATCAGGCCCTGCTGACGCGCTTTCAGCACCTCTTCTTCGGCGCGGTATTTGGAGCGGATATAGACGTTATCGGTGTAGCGCTGGCCGATATCAAGTACGTTTTCGTCGAACACGGCGTTTTCGGTCTGCTGGATCACGGTCGCCGCGCCGTGCACGCTCACGGTGGAGGTATGCTGCATCACGGCGTTCGCGGCAAAGCAGAAGGCGATCACGTTGCGGGTGCCCTGCACGTTGGTGCGTTCGAGATCGGCATAATCGCCCGCGTGGTGCACGTTGGCGGCCGCGTGGAACACGGTATCCACCGTTTGTGCAAGGGATTCGTAGCGGTCGCCGAGACCGAGGTCTTCTTTTTCGACGTTGCCGAGCACCGGGATCACCAGATCGCTATTCCAATCGCCGAAATAATATCTGATATGGTCGTACAGGCGTTTTTCTTCGCGTACGAGGCAGTATACGGTTTTGCCCGCTTCCGCCAGCTCTCTGAGGATATGCACGCCCAGAAAGCCCGTGGCGCCGGTGAGCAGCACGTTGTGATACGGCGCGCTTATCTCATCCGACCGGGTGGCGGCAAGGATCTCGTTGGCGTTCTCAAGCCGCGTTTCTTCAACGATATTTTCGGTTTCCACCTGTGAAGCGAGATCGCTGAGCACGGGATGATCGTAAACCGTTTGCGGGCTGAGGTTCAGCGAAACGGCGAGTTCCACTGCGTTCAGGCTGTTGCCGCCCACGGTAAAGAAATGGTCCGTCATGCTGATCTGATCCGTATTCAGCAGCTCGCTCACGATATTATACACGCGGCGTTCGGCTTTCGTCGCCGGGAAAACGATCTCCTTTTTGGCGCTGCCGTGCGAAAGTCCGCGCTTGATCTTCTGTGAAGCGGTTTTTTCAAACGGGGTTTCGCGCAGGTAGAAGCCCTGAATGCGCTGGTAAGAAGCCAGCCCTTCGTTGACGCGTTTGAGCATTTCGGGGATATACGAAGCGATATCGCTCACGCCGTGGTCGGCCGCCCAGGCGGAATCCGGGTAGATATCGGCGTAGATCGCGCCGTTCTCGCCGTAGCAGACGCACTCTTTTACAATGGGCTCGCCGTAGAGCTTATTTTCAAGGAACTCTGCGGAAACGTTTTCGCCGTTATCGAGCAAAATCAGGTTTTTGCAGCGGCCGGTGATATACAAAAAGCCGTCTTCGTCGAAATAACCGAGATCTCCGGTATGGAACCAGCCGTCCTCCGTGAAGGCCTCTTTTGTGGCCTCGGGATTCTTATAATACCCCTTCATCACGTTCAGGCCTTTGAGCTGCAGCTCGCCGTCTACGATGCGGCCCTGCATACAGGGGATCAGACGGCCGACCGAACCGCTCTTGTTGAACGGCCCGACGTTGTTGGCGACGATGGGGGCGCATTCGGTCATGCCGTAGCCGTTGTAAACGCCGATGCCGGTGGCGTTGTATCGGTCGTTCAGCTCCTTTTCAAGCGGGGCGCTGCCGGAAGAAATGGTGGTGAATTCGCCGCCGAAGAACTCCTTGAACGCCTCCTGCTCGGTCATGGTGTCGGCATGCGCGCGGGCGTAACGGAAACCGGCGTTCATCATGAATTTGATCATCTGCGGAACGGCAAGCATGCCGTTGGGCTTATAGAGCTGAAGATCGGCGAACACGTTCTGAAGATTGTCGTTCAGGCACAGCGTACGGGCGTTCACCATCACCTTCGTAACGTTGCCGGTAAGGCCGAACGCGTGGTGGTAAGGCAGTACGCCAAGCATCCGCTGCGTGGGATACGCCTCATGCACATAGGAGCCTGTTGCGATCAGGTTGCGGTGCGTAAGCATAACGCCCTTGGGAAAACCGGTGGTGCCTGAGGTATACATGATGGCGCAGAGTGTGTCGCTGTCGATATCGTTCTCATATTCCCCGGCGCATTCGGCGTAGATATCGCCGATGTTTTTCACATCCTCGCCGGGCGCGGCGGTATCGTCAAGAGAAACAAAGCAGGTTACGGAGGGCACGTTCTTTTTGATCACCTCGTACAGCGGGCGGTGCTTCGCGTCGAAAAAGAAAGCGGAGCAATCGGCGAAATCAACGAGCTTAACGTTCATTTCGTCGGTCTCGGCGGGCGCCAGCGGCACGGCGGCGGAACCGGTATCCACGATCCCCATAAACGCCGCAACCCAATGGAAACTCGCCCCGCCGACCAGCGCTGCGTGACAGCCCTTCAGCCCCTTGGATTCAAGGAACCGGCTGACAGCGTCCGCGCAGGTTTTCAGCTCGATATATGTTTTTGCTTCCACGCCGCCGTTCACCTTGTATTCCATAAAATGCACGTCGCCGAAATCACGCGCGCAGGTATCAAGCAGCTCTTTGAAACTCCGCATATTTCTCATGTATGTTTTATCGGACATCCTGTGACCTCCAAAACCAACAATGTGTTGATTTTTATTGTAACACATTCAAGACCCGAATTCAACATAAATATTAAAAAAAAATAATAATTATGAATTTTTAGATTTATAAATAGCAAAATAATTGAAATAAAAAGGATCTTTAACTTTATCCTTTACCAAAGGGCAAAAATGCAGAAAATCTCAATAAATATACAATTGCAGTAACCGCCGGAATTGCTGTTGTTAAGGACAGAATACGCACTTTTCGCCAAATAAAGACAGGTATCGGTTTCGGGTTTTGACAGCTGCTGACTGCATTATCGGCAGCAAAGAGCCCCCTGTTCCGATTGGGACAGGGGGCTTTTCAGTGAAAAGTGAAGAGTGAAGAAGTAAAAATCCCACGCTTTCGCGTGGGATTTTTGGAGCTGCTAACCAGAATTGAACTGGTGACCTCATCCTTACCAAGGATGCGCTCTACCGCCTGAGCCATAGCAGCACTTCCAAAGACAAGCGATATTATACACTTAATCGCAATTGCTGTCAAGTGGTTTTTCAAAAAATTCATCAATTTCTTTTCGGTTCAGGCGTTGCGCTCGATCCATGCCATCAGAAAATCGACGATACGGGATTGCAGGGCGTCGCTGAGTTCGACGCCGAGCGGGATGTGGTACCACTTGTTGAGGCAGCCGCGGCAGCAGCACGCCGTAGCGTGCATGGCCTTAAAAACCGGATGCCCGTGCATCGGGGTCTGCTTGCCGTCGTTCACCGGATGTGCCGGGGCGAGCTTCTGCCGCACGAAATCTGCGGCATGGCGGCGCAGGACCTCACCGCCCTTTTCGGCGCACCAGGTCTTTTCAGCGGCAGTGAGGTGAAAAGACGAACGGAATTCAGATTTTGCGAGCCGGGCGAAGGCTTCTTCTTTCGTTTGCATTTTACATTCTATTGATCCGGCGACTGTGAAAGAGGCGTTACCGTAAGGGTGAGGTCGTCGAATACCTCGGCGGCGTAACGCAGCTCTTCTTTACCGGCGATCGGCGAATCCGATACCACGGTAAACGCCGTTTTGCCGGGCTTCAGGCCCTTGAAGGTGATATATACCGTGAAGCCCGCGCCGTCCATCTCGGCGTGCCTGGGGCTGCTGTATTTTTTTTCGGTTTTATAAGAGAGCGCGGCGGAATCGTCCAACGTCACGCTGAAAGCGGGCCCGCCGCCGTCGAACGAACGAAACGCGAGCACGGCTTCTTTTTGCGGGGCGTCGGTCTGATCGGCTTCGGGCTGCTTTACCGGCGCATCGGTCATGGAATTATGCGAATCCACAGTGATAACGACGTCGCGCGCGGGCATGATGAAGCGGAGGACGATCTCTTCGTTTTCGATCTCATATAAAATCGGTTCGCCGTCCATATAAAAAGTGTAATCGGTATCGGTGGGGATACGGCCGTAATTCAGCACGACCTCCCGCCCCGCGCGGTACGCTTCCCTGCTGCCGCAGAAATCCACACGGTATTTTTTTGCGCAGCCAAACAAACCGGACATGAGGCTCCCTCCGAGAATCAATATCAGCGCGATACGCGCGGCGTTACGGCGTTTCACGGCCGCTTACAGCGCGAGGCCCTGCGCGTCCGGCGCGGGCTGGCCGCCGCCGACGTACAGTACGATACCGCCGTCCGGTTCAACGCGCGCGCCGTCCGGGAGCACGGCCTTGAGCCAGAAACGGTCGATCTCAAGGGGCACGGTTTTGGTCTCGCCCTTTTTCAGAAATACGGGCGTTACGGCGCAGAGCTGAAGGCGCGGCGTTGAGGTGCGGCTGTCGGAAAACCGGGCGTAGCACTGTACCTTTTCGGCGCCGTCAAAATCGCCCGTGTTCGTAACGTCCGCTTCGCACTCGATCTTATCGTTATCCACCGATACCACGCGCAAACCGGAGAAGGCAAAGGAGGTGTAGCTGAGGCCGAAGCCGAACGGATACAGCGGCGCGCTCTGCAGGAAGCGGTAGGTACGGTTCGCCATATCGTAGTTTTCGATGGCGGGCAGCGGCTCATCGTCGCTGTAAAAGGTGATCGGGAGCTTGCCGCTGGGCGAGAACGCGCCCGCCAGCAGCCTTGCCACGGCGAGGCCGCCGAACGCCCCGGGATACCACGCATGGATGATCGCCTTTGCGTGAGAACGCACCTTTTCGCCGAGATCGGCGCAGCTGCCGCACATCACAACGACAACCACGTTTTCGCACACGTCGCAGATACGCTCGGAAAGCTCCGTCTGGCAGGCGGGCAGGCGCAGCGTCTTGCGGTCGCCGCGGTCGGTAAAATCGTTTTCATAGCCGAGGTCTTCGCCCTCGATATCTCGGTCCAGCCCCAGGCAGAGCACCGTAACGTCGGCGTCCTGCGCGGCGGCAAGACCCTCGCTGGTGAGATTGGAAAAGCCATCCCAGCGTTTGTTTTCCTGCTGATGGATCGGCGCGCCGTCGGCGACCGTGACGCAGGCGCTGCCGAACACGCGGCGGATACCGTCGGCCACGGTAAAATACTCGTCCGCGTGGCCGTGGTAATTGCCCTCCAGCGCAACGGTACTCATCGCGTTCGGGCCTACCACCGCGATCTTCAGAGGGGCGTCCTTTTGCAGCGGTAAATAGCCGTTCTGATTTTTGAGCAGCACAAGCGTTTCTTCGGCGGCCCGCAGATTCAGCGCCTTGTGCGCCTCGCACGATACGGCGGAAAACGGGATATCGGCGTAGGGGCGGTTCTTTTCAAACTCGCCCAGCAGCACGCGGATCGTATACAGGCGCACGGCCGCCGCGGTGATCTCTTCATCCGTGATAAGATCTTCTTCGTACGCGTCGATCAGCGAACGGTACGCGTCGCCGCAGTTGAGCTCGCACCCGGCCTTCAGCGCGCAGGCGGCGGCTTCGGTGAGATTCTCCGTATAGTGATGGCCGCTGTAAATATCTTTGATCGCGCCGCAGTCCGACACGAAATAGCCCTTGAAGCCCCATTGCCCGCGCAGGATCTTCATCAGCGTGGGGCTGGCGCAGCAGGGCTCGCCGTTTGTGCGGTTATATGCGCCCATCACACCCGCGACGCCCGCCTCAACGGCTTTCCGGAACGCGGGAAGGTAGGTCTCGTTCAGATCTTTGGCGCTGACCTCGGCGTTGAAGCCGTGGCGCTTGGCCTCGGGGCCGGAATGCGCTGCAAAATGCTTCGCGCACGCGGCAGCCTTATAGAATTCGCCGCCGCCCTGCAGACCGGCGATATACGCCGTGGCGATAACGGAGGTCAAAAACGGGTCTTCGCCGCAGGTCTCCTGCCCGCGGCCCCAGCGCGGATCGCGGAAGATATTGATATTCGGCGCCCAATAGGTAAGGCCCTTAAAGATGTCGCGGTCGCCGTAGGCAACGCTGCGGTTGTACTTTGCGCGTCCCTCGGTGGAGATCGCGTCCGCCACCTTATATACCAAAGAGGGATTGAACGTTGCCGCCATGCCGATGCTCTGCGGGAATACCGTGGCCACGCCCGCGCGGGCGACGCCGTGGCAGGCCTCGTTCCACCAGTTATACTCGTGAATGCCCAACCGCTCGATGGCGGGAGATTCGTATAACAGCTGCGACATTTTTTCTTCGGCGGTCATCTGCGAAACGATGCCTTCGGCGCGTTCTCGTGCTTTTGTATAATCCATGGGATCCGATCCTTTCTGCGGTTAATCTGATTTCAGCATAGCATAAAACCGGGCAATTGGCAAGTTGGTTTGATGAAATTTAAGGAAACATGGGAGTTTTTTCGGCAAAAAGCTTTCCATTACGACAAAATCGTGTTATGATAGACATAACGATTTTTGTGACGATAAAAGGAGATCGAGAAAATGAAGGTTCTGGTACTGAACGGCTCCCCTGCCGGTGAAAACAGCATCACACTGCAAACCGTGCTGTATATCCAAGATCACTTCCCGGACGTTACGTTTGAAACGCTGCACGTTGGGCAGAGGATCCGCTCCGTTGAAAAGGATTTTTCGGCGAGCGAGCAGGCGCTGAAAGAGGCGGACCTGATCCTTTTCTGCTATCCGGTGTATACGTTTCTGGTTCCGGCGCAGCTGCACCGTTTTATTGAGCTCATCAAAGAAAAGAACATAGACGTATCCGGCAAATGTGCGACGCAGATTTCCACCTCGAAGCACTTTTACGATTCCACCGCGCACAGGTTCATTCAGGACAACTGCGACGATCTGGGGCTGAACTACATCCGCGGCATCTCCGCCGATATGGAAGATCTGCTCACAGAAAAGGGACAGACCCAGGCGCTGGATTTCTTTAAGTTCGTACTGTGGAGCATGGAAAACGGGCTTTACGAGCCGCCGTTTTACCGCGCGGGCGAACAGACGCTGCCCTCCGGTGAGACCGCCGAGCCCGGCGAACCGAAAGCGAAGCGCAAGCCCGGCAGCGTTGCCGTGGTGGCGGACCTCTCCAACGACGCGGACGGCCGCCTTGCCGCGATGATCGCACGGTTCCGCAACGTGTTCCCGCTGGAAACGAGCCTTGTGGATATCGGTACGTTCCCCTTCTCGGGCGGGTGCCTCGGCTGCTTCAACTGCGCCGCCGACGGAAAGTGCATTTACAAAGACGGGTTCGACAACTATTTGCGCGGCAATATCCAGAGCGCGGACGCCATCGTTTACGCCTTCACGGTGAAGGATCACTCGATGGGACAGCGCTTCAAGCTCTACGACGACCGGCAGTTCTGCAACGGCCACCGCACCGTGACCATGGGCAAGCCGGTGGGATATCTGATCGACGGCGACCTGAACCGCGAGCTCAACGTGAAAACGCTGATCGAATCGCGCGCGCAGGTAGGCGGCAATTTCTTCGCCGGGGCAGCCGTGAGCAGACGTAACGTTGACGCGAACGTGGACCGTATGGCGCAGACGCTGTTTTACGCGATGCAGAACCATTACCAGCCCCCGGCGGATTTCTACGGCGTGGGCGGCATGAAGATCTTCCGCGACCTGATTTTCCAGATGCAGGGCCTGATGAAAGCCGACCACAAGTTCTACAAAGAACACGGCTTTTACGACGATTACCCGCAGAAGCACAGGGGCAAGATCGCGGCGATGTACCTCGTTGGCGGCATGATGACCAATAAAAAGATCAAGAAAAAGATCGGCTCAAAAATGACAGAGGGCATGCTGATGCCCTACAAGGCCGCGATGAAAAAAGCAAAGAAAAAATAACCGAACCATGCAAAAGCCCGCGTTCCTGACAACGCGGGCAATTTTCATATTTATCGGGATCAGCCGCCTACATAGGTCATTCTGGGAGGATACGCGCGGTAATCGCTGACGGCGGCGTTGTAGTTCCCCGAGAACGATTTTGCCTCGGCAAAGATCACGTCGTACACGTTGTAGCTGCCCTCCATCACAACCCAGGCGTGGCCGCTGTCGGAAACGCCGTCGTCACACACGTAAACGTCATCACAGCCGCATTCCACGGCAAGAAACGCAAAAGCGTAAGAGGTAGAGCCGCAGCAGCCTGCGCCGCGCTCGAAGATATCGTTCGCGAAAAGCATTTCAAACCCTTCGAACTGCATCGACGCGCCGACGTAACGGTACTGGCGGTACGGAAAATCCATGACCCAGTAAAAGCATTTCAGTTTCTTTGTTTCGATGCTGTCGTCAGGATCGGTGATCCGGGCGACGATATTTTTCGCGGTGATCAGGGTGCGGACCTTTTCTGCGCTGTAATCGTCGTCTGCAGCGGTACCGTCGCCGTAAAGCCTGATGCCGTCCACTCTGGTATTATACGCCATAACGCCGGTATCACGGTCAAAGAAATAGTTATCTCCGCCGATGGAGCACCAGCTGTGCCGCTTTACGCCGTTATCGCAGTAATACCAGTCGCCGTTCAGTTGAAACCATCCGTTCGGCCTTGCGCCGCACGCGGTACAGCTGATCACGGACGCGTACTTATTTGCGCTCCACGTATGCTCTTTACGCGACAGCGTTATGTTGTTCACAAAACCGCAGCGGCTGCAGGTCTGTGTTTTCAGACCCGTCGCGGAACAGGTGGCGGGCTTTACCGTTGCAGCGCCGTAGCTGTGCCCCAACGGCGGCATCACTAGCGAACCTCCGATTTTGCAGTAATCGCAGGAATACTCCAGTTCGCCGGGGTCCATACAGGTCGGTTTTTTGATTACATTCACCGTAAACGAGTGGCGGTCAACGACGTGATCGAGCCCAACGGCAATGCGCAGCGCCGCGCGGGCGTCTTCACTCGTCAGCTTTCCGTCCGCATTGATATCGGCATACGGCAGCAGCTCTGCAGAAATACTCTCGAGCGAGAGCACCGCACGCAGCAGCGCTCTGGCGTCCGCGCTTGTCACTTCCCCGTCGCCGTCGACGTCGCCTGTCCTGCGGCTCTCGGCGCGCTGCGATTCCGGCGGCGTTTCATTTTCCAGATATGCATAGCCGCAGACGTTACATGTATGCCGCAGGCCGCCGGGCGTCGTCTGCGTGGGGATTACAGCTTCATCTTCATAGCAGCAGGGCTGCGTTACGCTGCCGCCGCACAGGATGCAAGTTTTGGCATGGGAGCCTTCGCCGGTGGGGGTGTATACCTCGGGCGTACCGTAATCGCACGGCGCCTGCAGATCCGCCCCGCAGAGCGAACATACCGCACGGTGCGTGCCGTCGCCGTTATCGGTATATGCATATACATGCTCGCCGGTTTCGGAACAGGCGGGCGTTTCTGACGATACGGGCTCTTCGGGAGAAAGCGCATACGACGTTTCGCAGAAAAAAATGAGCGAACATACCAACAGCAGCGCGAACAACAGCGATTTCAGGGAATGGGACATGCAATAACACCTTCAAAAAAAACAGTATTCGACAAAAAAAACAAACAACGGATAGTATTATATGCCCGTTGCTTGCAAATGTCAATAAAACAAATCTCAGAGGATACGATACGTAAAGAAATCAAACGTCGTGAAGCCCATCGCGGCAAGGAGCCCCTCGCTGCGGCGGCGGTCCGCTTCGTCATTATACGACGGGATCAGCGGGATACGCACCGTAACGCGCTCCGGCAAAACGGCGCCGGCAAGGAGCTTCAGGTTGTGCAGCACCGGATCGAGATCCGCGCCCGTATATTTACGGTAGATATCCGGGTCGAGCGTTTTGATATCCACAAGATAATGATCCACGGCGCCGATCGCCGTTTTCAGCTGTACCGCCGGAACATGAAGCGAGGTTTCAGCCGTCAGTTTCCACGCGTCGCCGCACTTTTCACGAAAGGCGGAAATGAACCGCGCGTGCAGAAGCGATTCTCCCCCGCCGAAGCACAAGCCGCCGCCTGTAGCCTGAAAATACAGATCGTCTATACAGGTACGCCGAAAAAGCTCGTCGGGGGTGACCCACTCCGGCGTTTTTTCTTTTAAGATGCGCTTGTTGAGACAGTAAACGCATTTCAGCGGGCACCCAGCCCCGGCCACCAGCGTGGTGACGCCGGGCCCGTCCGTTTCCATGCGAAGCCGTTCAAGCTGCAGCAGAGGGTAAAGGTTTTCGCCGTTATTCATTTGCGGAACACGTTTCGGCGGCCTCTGTTTCAGCCGCAGTATCCTCCGTGGGTTCATCGGCGACCTCGCCTTCAAGAACCTCAATATCGTCCTGCCCGTCGGAAGGCTTCTCGGTGACGTTGTATTCGTCCGGAGCGACCGCGCCGCCGAGATCCGCCTCCTGGGTATACGGAACGTCGCCCTCCAGCTGCGTATAACCTGCGGTACGGCAGCCGGCGGACGTGGTGATCAGCCCCACCGCAAGCGCGGAAACGGTCACCTTTATACCGAGCGCACGGCGCTTTTCAAGCTGTTCTTCAAGATAACGCAGCTCGCTCTCGCATTTCGGGCAGGTGCCCTTGCAGTCACCTTTATACTTGCAGTCTTCCGTTACGTACGGGATATCGTTCTCATTCGCGATCTGCCTGCGAATCTCTCTGAGCATTTTGCATTTGTTTTTGCCAAGCATTTACTGTGTCCCCTTTCAGAATATGGTTCCGAACACAAGACGCCGATTCCGAAGAAACTGTTGCAAGTATTTTTATCAGTCTTCGTCTTCCCCGTCGGTATCGAGCTGCTTTTTCCCGGTCAGCGCGCTGAACGCGGAACCGATCAGATTGCCGACGAGCGTTTCAACCTTTTCGCCCTTGAGCAGGCTCATCGCTTCTTTTTTCGTCTGGCTGTCCGCTTTACGGTAATACTCAACGAGCTTCTTCTCTGTTGAAGTCAGCTTCACGGAGGTGGTATTCGCGCCGGTTTTCGGCTTTGCGGAGGATGAGGAAGAAGACGTACCTGAGGCAGACGCGCCCTTTGCCGCGTCAAGCAGCGATTTCTGCGTGACGCCGGTCGCCTTTGCGATCTGCTTGAGCTGATCGTTGGTAAGCACCTTCTCGCCGCGCTCCGCCTTGCTGACGTCGGATGCGGAGCAGTTCTTCACCTTGCGCGCAAGCTGCTCCTGCGTGAGCCCCGCGTCGGTTCTGGCTGCTTTGATCAGCTGCCCGAGTTTCTTTGCACTTGCCATGGATGTATCCTCCCGAATCTTTTTTTATTATCATATCACATTTTCTGCAAATTGAACACCCCATTTGCAAACATTTCTGCGAAATACGGCTTTTTGTTTTCAAAAAAGACTTTAATTACGGAGCTTCATATGGTATAATCTGCATAAATCAGTGTTTGGAGAGCTGCCATGGTCACGATCAGGAACGCTTCATTGAAAGATGCGGCAAAGCTGTTATCCATATACGCCCATTACGTAACCGACACTGCGGTGTCGTTCGAGTACGACGCGCCCACGTTACCGGAATTTGAGCGCAGAATGCGGGACGTTACGGTTTTTTACCCGTTTTTGGTGATCGAAGCGGACGGCAAAACCGCGGGATACGCATACGCGCACGCATTTCACCCGAGGGAAGCCTACCGCCGCTGCTGTGAGGTAACGGTATACCTCAGCCCCGACGAGCGCCATAAGGGGTTCGGCAGGCTGCTTTACGAAGCGTTGGAGGAAGCTTTGCGTGAAATGGGGATACTGAACCTTTACGCGTGCATCGCGGTTCCCGAAACCGAGGATGCATATCTCACGAACGACAGCGCCGCCTTTCACACGCATATGGGGTACCGGCAGGCAGGCGTTTTCAGGAACTGCGGGTTCAAGTTCGGCAGGTGGTACGATATGATCTGGATGGAAAAGACGCTCGGACAGCATACCGACGATCCCGCCCCCGTACATCCCTATATGCAGACCGCCGCCGCCGAAAAATACAAACGCGGCGTTATGATACCGGATCAGACGTCACAGACGAAAGAGGAAGACGCAAATGGAATTGGATGAAAGACTGGTTCAGGTGATACCCGAGGAACGGCAGATCCGGCTCCAGCAGCTGGAGTTTTACGCGTTCATTCATTTCACCGTAAACACATTCACAGACAAAGAATGGGGCGACGGCACGGAATCCCCCGCCGTTTTCAATCCGACGAAGCTGGACGCGGAGCAGTGGGTAAGGGCGATCAGGGCCGCCGGTATGCGCGGGCTGATCCTCACCTGCAAGCACCACGACGGGTTCTGCCTGTGGCCCACGAAGCAGACCGGGCACAGCGTGGCGAATTCCCCTTTCCGCGGCGGCAAGGGGGACGTGGTGAAGGAAGTATCCGACGCGTGCGCCAAATACGGGATCGCCTTCGGCATATACCTCTCGCCGTGGGACCGGAACTGCCCCGTTTACGGCGAGGGAAAAGCCTATAACGATTTCTTTATCGCACAGCTTACGGAGCTCCTCACCGGGTACGGGCCGATCTTTTCCGTTTGGTTCGACGGCGCATGCGGCGAGGGCCCGAACGGCAAAAAGCAGAAATACGACTGGCCGCGTTATTATGAAACCGTTCGCACACTGCAGCCGGATGCGTGCATCTCGGTTTGCGGGCCCGACGTGCGCTGGTGCGGCAATGAAGCCGGGCACACAAGAACATCCGAATGGAGCGTAGTGCCCGCGCGGCTGACCATTGCCGAAACCACCGAGGGGAAGAGCCAGAAAAAAGACGATCCGGCTTTCCGCACACGGCGCATCCGCTCGCAGGATAAAGATCTCGGCAGCAGAAAAGCGCTCGCCGACGAATATGACCTCATCTGGTACCCCGCTGAGGTGAACACCTCCATCCGTCCCGGCTGGTTCTGGCACGCGAAAGAAAACGGAAAAGTGCGCAAAGCGGAAGAACTCTTGAAGATCTATTTCAATTCCGTAGGCGCGAACGCGACGTTCCTGCTCAACATCCCGCCCACAAACGAAGGGCTGCTGCACGAAAACGACGTGCGTGTTCTTGAAGAGATCGGGGCGTATCTGCAAAAGACCTTCGCGCATGAGATCACGCAGAAAGCGGCGGTCTCTGCGGACAGCGCCGCACCGGACTGCGGAATAGAGAACGCGCTTACCGACGGGTATGAAGCATATTATATGCCGAAGGGCTGCAGCGCCGAGATCACGCTGCGGTTTTCCGAACCGGAAAAGCTCGGCTGTCTTCGGTTGAAAGAGAACATCCGCATGAGCCAGCGGATCGAGCGGTTCAGCGTGGATATTGAAAATAACGGTAAGTTCAAAGAGATTTATTCCGGCACCGTGGTCGGCTATCAGCGGATCGTACGGCTCGGCGGCGTTACCGCAAGCGCGCTTCGCATCCGTATCATCGACGCGCGCACCGAACCGACGCTCGCGCGCATCGCCCTTTACGGGGCATAAGGAAGAGAGGTATTATCATGGCAGACAGTATTCTGTATTTTGATTCCCCCGCCGAGGCGTTCGGCGAGGCGCTGCCCCTCGGCGGCGGCAAGCTCGGCGCGATGGTCTATGGCGGCGTTTGCGAAGAAAACATCAATCTGAATTACGACGAGCTCTGGACCGGCTTCCCGCGGGAAGAAAACCGCAAAGACGCGGCTGAAGCATACAGGCTGGCGCGGGAGCTTGCCTACGCGGGCAAGCTGAGAGCCGCGCAAAAGGTGATCGAAACGAAGATCGCCACAAAAAGCGTTCAGGCGTATCAGCCCGCCGGCGATTTGAAGATCACACGCAAAAACGGCAATTTCCGCGAATACGGCCGCACGCTGCGTCTCGCCAGTGCCGCGGCAAACGTTTCATATCTTCAGGACGACGTGCGTTTTGAAGGCGAATACTTTGTATCCGCCCCGCGCGACTGCCTTGTGATACGCTACGCCGCGAACCGCAAAGGCGCCGTCAGCTTTCACGTGGGATATACCTGCGGCCTGCGTCACACAACCGGGTGCGCCGAAGACGTATTCTACGCAGACGGCGAGTGCATGTTCGATTCCCAACCGAACCGCAGCGATTTCAGGGAGCGGAACAAGCTGTATTCAGACAAAGACGAAGAACGCGGCATCCGTTTCCGCGTGGCGGTAAAAGCGATCGCGCAAGGCGGCACGGTAACCGTCGACAATAAAGGGATCACCGTTGAGAACGCCGACAGCGCCGTTCTTTTCGCCGCAGCGGAGAGCAGCTTCGCGGGGTTTGACCGCCACCCGTTCCTGAACGGAAAAGAATACGAAAACGCCGCGATCGAAAAGGTTGAAAACGCCGCAAAAGAGAACTATGACCGTCTGAAAAAAGAACACACCGACGATTTTTCCCGCTACTATAACAGAGTTTCGCTTCAGCTCGATGGAAGCGACCGCAGCGGTCTGCCCACAGATCGGCGCCTGAAAGCATTTGAGAAGGATCAAAACGACATGGGGCTTTACAAGCTCCTGTTCGATTACGGCAGATATCTCACGATCTGCGGCTCCCGGCCCGGCAGCCAGGCAATGAACCTGCAGGGCATCTGGAACGATATGATCGACCCGCCGTGGTGCGCGGATTACACCGTAAACATCAACACGGAAATGAACTACTTCCCCACCCTTGTATGCGACCTCGCCGAGATGCAGCAGCCGCTGGACAGCATGCTCACAGATCTCAGCGTGCGAGGTCAAGCCGCGGCAAGGGACTACTATAACGCCCGGGGCTTCTGCCTGCACCACAACACGGATATCTGGCGCGCGTGCCAGCCGGTGCAGGGCTGCGCTCAGTGGCTGTTCTGGCCGTTGGCCGGGGGCTGGCTTTGCAGGCATCTGTTTGAAGAATACGAGTATACGCTCGACGATACGTTTCTGCGCGAAACCGCCTTCCCCATCATGGAAAGCGCGGCGCGGTTCTATCTGGACGTGCTCACCGAAGATATAGACGGTTATCTGATCTTCGCGCCGTCCACATCGCCCGAGAACAAGTTCTTATACCGCGGCCGCACGTGCGAAGTGAGCCTGACCACCACGATGACGATGAGCATCATACGCGAGCTGTTTGAGAACGTGGTGCGTTCCGGCGAGATTCTGCAAGAAGAAACGGAAGTAATCAGAGAGATCCGCGCAGCCCTGCCGCGCCTGCTGCCCCTGCGCATCGGCAAAAACGGTCGGATCATGGAATGGTACGATGAACGCCCGGACGCGGAACCGCACCACAGGCACGTTTCACATCTGTACGCACTCTATCCCGCGCGGCAGATCACGCCGGAAAAAACGCCAAAGCTCGCCGAAGCCGCGAAAAAATCGCTGGAGGGCCGCGGCGACGTGGGCACCGGATGGAGCCTCGGCTGGAAAATCAATTTCTGGGCCCGTCTGAAGGACGGCGACCACGCTCTGAAACTGATCGACCTGCAGCTGAGGCCGATCCCCGCAAGGAAAAGCGAAGCAAACTATGTAAACGGCGGCGGCAGCTACCCCAACATGTTCGACGCGCACCCACCTTTTCAGATCGACGGCAACTTCGGCGCCACCGCAGGCATCGCAGAAATGCTGCTGCAGAGCGACGGCGAAACCATCTGGCTTCTGCCCGCGCTGCCGAAGAAATGGGCGGCCGGCCATATCAGCGGACTCAGAGCCAAGGGCGGCGCGAAGGTGGATATCAAGTGGAAGGACGGACACATCACAGATTATGCCGTTCACGGCGGCAAACCCTGCCGCATCGTTAAATGCAGATAAAACAGGATACAGATCCGACGCACGTCGCCGGATCTTTTTTATGCCGAAAAAACATAACGGTTTTTTATCGATTTAAGGAAAAAAACAGTTGACAAGCCGTAACGAATGTGCTAAAATGCGTATTGCTGAGTACGAAAGTATTCACATGCGGATGTGGCGGAATTGGCAGACGCGCTGGCTTCAGGGAGCGTCACCTCGGTGGAACTTCCCGATTTCAGAAATGCCCCGCTCTCGGATCACCGTGCCGAGTAAAATTTAACGGTGAAAATTGAATATGCGGATGTGGCGGAATTGGCAGACGCGCTGGCTTCAGGTGCCAGTGAATGCAAGTTCATGTGGGTTCGACTCCCGTCATCCGCACCATTTCGAGTGTTCATAAGGGAGTTCACTTATGAACACTCGATTTTTCTTTGTGATGCAAGGTTTTTCGTGAATCGACCGGGTTCGGATGAGCCCGGTTTTTTTCATGCCCCGGCGTTATGACGCCGCATCTGCCGCGTCCGGCTGCGGTTTGTCGGTGACA
>JAFRSZ010000235.1 GCA_017439205.1 Clostridia bacterium | reverse complement strand
CGGACCTTATAAAAACCTTATCACAACAAAAGACATCGCACGGAAATATAACGCATCCCTGCGGGATCTTGACCGCATTAAAAACGCAGCGAATGAAACCGACGCGCTCTACGTTATGAAGTTATGCCCGTATATGTATCTTTACGCGGATATGCCGTTTGGCACCTTTTCCGCATGGGACGAGGATCTGTTTGAGCGACACATCTCCTACTGGACGCTTTTCCCGGAGAACCGACCGACGTATATTTACATATCAAAATTTAACGGGCATTCTTACCAGACGACAGACGACGTTCAGCTGAAAGAGGAAATCGATTCCGTGCAAAGCGTCGCCGTGTGCGATATTACGGAGGGCGAAGCGGGATATATCATCCGGGTAGAGCGCTGGGATCTGTAAAACCGCACTGCGTTTTTACGGTCGGCTCTCAGCTGCGGTACTTCTGCCTGAGAGGCCGCAAACCGCTCTACCTTCTTTTTGACGCCGTTCGCTCCATATCCTTCGTTTGTTTCACAATCCAATTTGCCTGCTCCCTGTATCCTGACCGTATAAATACCCAAGGCAGCGAGCCCGGATGCAAGGAATACCCCTTATCAATTGCAACGCTACAACCGTCAGGCGCACGATACGATAATATGCCTTGCTTTTCAACAGGGCGCGTGATATAATCTGCGTATCGAGGCGCGGAACCAAATCGCACGGAAACAAGTCTCGCCGCAGACAAGGCGGATTGGAGGGAACCGTATTGGGAAACAGCGAATCCCGGGGCATTGAAAAAAAACACTTTGATCGAATCAACAGATGTGATATCGCCGCGATCCTGTTGGGAATATGCATGCTGGTTTTCTTTTTGATCACCGCGAGATACGGCGTCGGCGTGCCGGACGAGGCGTTTTATTATACCATACCACAGCGCATATTAAAGGGAGACCGATTGTTTGTGGATGAGTGGCATCTGACGCAGCTTGCTTCTCTGTTTTCATTGCTGCCGTATTGGCTCTTTACAACGGTCACCGGCGGTACGGAAGGCCTGATCCTGTATATGCGCCTTTTCTTTACCGGGATCAATATGCTGTTTTACGCATATATGTATCTCAGGCTGCGGCGATACGGGATCTGGGGGCTGCTGTCGGCCTTTTTGTTCTGCGCGATCCTACCGGAGGTCAATTACTCGATCAGCTATTTCACCGTTTCTTCCATGGCGATGATGGTGGTTTGCTTTATATTTTTTACGGGAAAGGCGCCGGGCGCTCCGAAAAGCCTGGCCGCAGGGGTGTTTTTTGCGTTCGGCGTTATTGCGGAACCGCTGTTGTTCCTTTTATACCCGATCTATACCGCGGCGGTTATTATCCGTGGGATCGCCAACGGAAGGCGGCGAGGGGCTTACGGCGGTTTTCTGCGTTTCCGCGTTTGGTTTTTCTTTTCTCTCGGCGGATTTTCCGTTCTTGCTGCGCTGCTTGTTTTCCTTTACAGAACGGGTACGTTGGAAGCGCTTCCGAAAACGCTGCCGTATTTGTTTACCGGCACGGAATTCAACGAAAGCAACTTTTTCGATCCCGCAAGGCTGAAAGCCGTTTATCGGTATTTCGGTGCAGTGAGTCTGGCCTTTTTTGCGGTCAGCGCGGTTGTTTTTCTGGTGTGCGCCGTGCTCGGAAAACTACGCGGCCGCACGAGAATTCTCATTTTCGCTTTGACCTGCGTTTCGTTTACCGTCAGTTCTCTGATCGGGGTGATCTCCGTTTTCAAAGGGGAGACCGGGCTCAACATCCAGTATTTCATTCTGTATCACGATCTTCCGATACTGCTGACCGTACCGATTTGGTATTTTTTATGCAATAAGAGGGATCCGCGGCTGTTATCCTTCTGGGTCTGCGGGGCGTTATATTCCGTTATGGTCGATGTTTCTTCGGACGTTGTGATCGGCTCGGGCGGACGGATCGCGCAAACCGCGGGCTTCCTGTTCCTGGCAGGGCTTGCGCCGGAACTGAAAGAAACGCTTCGGAACACGGCGGAGACGAACACCTTCAGCCGTTTGCCGGTCGGCGTAATGAAAAAAGCGTTTGCCGCCGTTTGCGCGGTCGGCATTGTTGCGTTTACGGCATGGAACGCCGTATATATCGGGATCGAGGGTTTCTATCGGCCGGCGGAAAAGGTTTACTGCGACGACGGCTCGGGCAGGCCGTACGCCTGTACTTTGGAAGCGGGGCCCTTCAAAGATCTGAAAACGAACGCAAAGATCGGCAAGATTTATCTTGCAACCCTGCGCGACCTTGACATGATCGTTCGTGATGCACAGGATGAAAAATTTATTACCTTCGGCCTGAATCCGTATATTTATCTGTACGCTGATCTCCCATACGCCTGCTTCTCCGCATGGGATCAGAACCCGTTGGAACGGAGCCATACGTATTGGCAGATGTCAGAGGATCGTAAACCCGGATATATCTACATTTCTTTTTATCCGTTTATGTATTGGAAAATATCTCGGTATCAAACCGAGGATATAGACCTGCTGGAAAGCTGGCTCGGAGAATGCGAAGTTATCAAAGGAGAAGCGGGGTATATCATTAAAGTCTTGTAAGCAGTCCATTTCATGAAAAACGCAGGCTGCGCGAATGGAAAAGAGACGATCGCGTACCTGTTCAACGATTGGTCGACCTCGTTCGACGTCAACGGTTTCAGGAAAAGAACCTTTCGCGCGGCCGATTGACAGGCGCAACAAGAATATAGTATAATAATTAATATCATCAAAAGAATTACGGGGTGAAACTGATGCGTGGGCTTATTCTTGCCGCCGGCGATGCAACGCGTTTTTCAAAAAACGGTTTTTGTAAATCGCTGCTGCGTATCAACGGAAAACACCTGATCGAATATGCGCTGGATATTCTCGTATCGCTGAGCGTTTCCGAGATCTGCATCGTTGTAGGCAGATACGAAAAAGCACTCCGCGGCGCGGTTGGATACGCTTACTGCGAGATTCCCGTGCGTTACGTCCGCCAGCCCGTCCCGGAGGGGCTTATGAATGCGCTTTACTGCGCGGCGGATTTCATCGGCAGCCATCCGTTCACGCTGCTGCTCGGCGATGAGATCTTTCTTTCACCCGATCTCTTTTTTGCGGAGAAAATCTCCGAAGCCGATTTCCTTTGCGGTTACACCCTGCCGAAGGATCCCGCGGAGATTTGTGAAAACTACGCGCTGGAATGCAGCGGAGATACCCTTCTGCACACGGAGGAAAAACCGCTCGTTTCTTACGGTGGAAAAAAAGGAACGGGGTTATGCGTGTTCCGGGGGCAATGCCTTACGGAACTTTTCAGCGAATACGCAGATCAGCACGCGCATTGGAATCTGTGCGACGTGATGAACGAGCTGCTCCGACGCGGGAAAAAAGGTATTGCCGTTCGGGTCGCAGAAGAGGAGATCAACGTGAACGATCCTGAAAAATACGCTTATGCAAAACTCAGACTGGAGCCGACAAATGAATAAGGTGATGCTTCTGTATCCGCCCGGTCGGCTGTATCAGCGCAGCGAGGACCGCGCACAATGCAACATAAGCGACTCAGCCGCCATTTCCGTACACGCCTGCAACGATTTGGGCTACTGCGCCGCCGTTCTTTTGAAGCGTGGTTTTCAGGTTTTTCTGAAGGATTATCAGACCGCAGGGCTCTCGTTTGACGACGCCGCAGCCGACGTTCGCTCCTTTCAGCCCGACATGATCGTTCTGAGCACCACGAATACCTCGGTGATCGACGACGCGGCGTTTTTGCATCGGCTCACACGCATCCACCCGTGCGTATGCGTTATGAAAGGCGCGGTTTTTTTCGATCTTTCTCCCGACCGGCTGGCGCAGCTGGACCTGAGCGCCGTTTCCTGTCTCGTTTGCTGCGAGATCGAGTTTATGATCGACGCGCTCGCCTCGTATTACCTTCGGAACGAAGGAAGCCTCGCGGATCTGAACGGAATCATGTATAAAGAGAATGGGGATTTCGTGAAAACCCCATTCGTGTGCGCGCAAAACGACCTGGATTCGCTGCCGTTTCCCGCGCGGCAGCTGATGGACAACGCCCTTTACGTCCGACCGGACACCGGAGAGCCGATGGCGACGATCCAAACGGGGCTCGGCTGCCCTTCCGGATGTATTTATTGTCTTACTCCGCTCATCTCCGGACGCAATGTACGCACACGCAGCGTGGACAACGTTTATCGGGAGATAGAGGAGTGCTATTATACCTTCGGAATACGGAATTTCTTCTTCAGGGCCGACACCTTCACGATAGATAACGAATGGGCACAGGCGCTGTGCGACAGAATCATCGACTCGCCCCTGTGCGGAAAAATTGCGTTTACGGCAAATTCCCGCGTGAAGCCGCTTTCCGCCGAACTGCTGAAAAAAATGAAGGCAGCGGGCTGTTTTACCGTTGCGGTGGGATTTGAGAGCGGCTCCGAAGAAACGCTCTCTCGCATCAAAAAAGGCGCGACCCGCGCAGATAACCTGCGTGCCGCAAAAATAATCAAAGCGGCGGGGATACCGCTGTTCGGCTTTTTCATTATCGGATTTCCGTGGGAATCGGAACGGCATATAAAAGACACTGCCTCCCTGATCAGAGAGATCTCGCCGGATTTCATTGAACTTCACATTGCCATGCCCTTTTACGGAACGATGCTCTACAGGGAATGCGAGGCCGCGGGAACGCTCACGGGCAGCGCCTTCGGGAACGACGTCTACGCGCCGAACACCACGGGAACGCTGTATCTTTCCACAGAGGAACTCCAGAAATGGAAACGCCGCATCCTGCTGCGGTTCTATACAAAGCCCGGCTATATTCTCAAACAGTTTTCGGCAGCGATCGGGAAACCCGTTGTCATCGGCAACTACATCCGCTACGGCGTAAAGCTGGTTCTGAACAATACGGTGCTCAAAAAAAAGCACAGATCGGACTGAAATATATGCAAAAAAAAACCATTACGGTATCGGTACCCGTGTTTAACGAACAAGAGAATATCCGCCCTGCTTATGAGCGCATCAAAAACGTTATGGAGAGCCTTACCGCTTACAATTACGAGATCGTATTTTTTGACGACGGCTCAACGGACGGCTCCCGGGCGGAGATCGAAGCGCTCTGCGAAGCCGATCCTCTCGTAAGAGCCGTGTTTTACACGCGGAATTTCGGTTATGCAAAAACCGTTTTTTACTGTATGCAGCAGGCGCGCGGCGACGCCGCCGTGATCGTGCACTGTGATCTGCAGAACCCGCCCGAGGAGATCCCTCGTTTTATTGAGCGGTGGGAGCAGGGTGCGGACGTTGTGCTCGGCGTAAAAAACAAAAGCCGTGAAAACAGATTCGTATTTCTTCTGCGAACCTTTTGCTACTGGCTCGCAAACGTGCTTTTCGGCATGCGGCTGGTATACCACTCCACGGAATTTGAGCTGCTCGACCAAAGCATCATCGCTGTCCTGCGTCAGGTGCGCACCTCCGAGCCGTTTCTTCGCGGGTTGGTGCTGGAATACGGAAGGCATATCGAAAAGGTTTATTACACGCAGGATAAACGCGCCGCCGGCACCTCGCATTTTAACCTTGTGAAATACTACGAATTCGCCGTCGGCGCAATGGTGTATTCCGGGCGATGTCTGCCGCGGCGGCTGCTGGCTTTCTCTCTGATCGGCCTTACGGCGACCGTTCTGGAGTTTTTTATCGGCTTTCTGCCCGGAGCCGCGGGCATGCCCCGGGCGCAGGTCGGCAACGGCGTAATCCTGCGGTTTTGCCTGTTTGTTTTGCTGCTGCTCCTGCTTTCGCTCTCCCTGCTGTTTGAGTTTATCGTCGCGCTGCGCCGCGATCAGGCGCAGAAACCCATCATTGTTGAGGAAAAACGGCTGAATTTCTGATGCGTTCAGAGAGACTGCCGCGTTAAGCTGCAAAAGACGGTTTTTTCGCCCGCCGGGTGTGCACAGGTACGCGGGGAAGACGAAAAAACGTACGGAAAAGAATGAATAACATAAAACTGTTATATAAAATTCGAGCGATCTCCTACAGAGAAAAAACACGCCGCATGCAGGATTTCTTCCTGCCGCGGCATTTTTCACGGGTCATCAAATGTTATTAAGTCACAATCCGTATTTCCGGAGAATATGCGGAAACAGATGCGAATAAAGAAAAATATCGGTAAACTCATAGGCGGAGATCCAGAAAAGCTGCCACGCGAACCGGAAACCGTGCCCGCGGAACTGTTTCAGCACGTCCAACACGTCTTTCTTGGCGATATCGTATGTGCGGGCGTCTTCGGAAAAGAACTTCCGGGAAAAACCCTTCCATAGAAAATACGCGCGGATCGCTTTGAGTTCCCTTGTGGGAACCTTTGAAAAATTCGGCTTCGGCGAATAAAAGAACTTTACTTTCGTATACGCTTTAAAATCCTTCGGCGGATGATACCGACCGGCGCGCACAAGCTCCTCGTATAACGGCGATCCGGGCCCGGGCATATAGAAAAAGAACGTTTTCTGCGTCGCTTCAATGGTATTGGCCATTTGGACCGTTTCACGAAGCTGCTCCTCGGTTTCATCGGGGAAGCCGATGATGAAATTCGCAAGCGTGATGATGCCGACCTCGGCGCAATCGCGGAAGGTCTGCGCAATTTTATCGTAAGGGATCCCCTTGTGGATACGCTTCATCATTTCCCGCGAACCGGTCTCGATGCCGAAATCGATCCAAAGGCAGCCGGAATCCTTCATATACTGAAAATCTTCACGTTCGAAAATGCCGACGCGCGTCTGTACGCCCCATTTGAAATCCAACCCGGAACGCCGGAACGCATCGCACTGGTAGCGCATCTCTCCCCGGTTGCGGCACCACAGCTCGTCGGCGAAATAGATACAGTCCACCCCATGATGCTCAATGAGGTATTTGACCTCCTGTAAAAAGGTTTCCACCGGACGCATCCGGTAACACTGCCGGTGGAAGGTCTTATTGAAACAGAACGAGCAGTTGCCGATACAGCCCTTCGCCATATAAAGCAGGGCTGTTTTTTTGCAGCCGTACATCGTGCCGAGATACGGTTCAACGTCGATCAGCGTAAAATCCAACGGCGGCAGAAGCGAGAGGTCGATGAACGGACGGGCGGGGGTATGGATCACTTTCCCGTTTTCGGCATAGCAAAGCCCCGGTACGGTGTGCAGATCGCCGCCGGACGCCATCGTTTCAACAACGTCCAGCCACGTTGCCTCGCCTTCGGAAACGGAGATACAGTCGATATCGATATTCTTAAAAACAAACTCCGGATCGAGCGACGCGAACATCCCGCCCCAGATAACGACGGCGCCGAAGCGCTTTGCCGCGAGAGAGACGCGCTCGGCGTCTGTAAACGATTTCATGGAAAGCACCGATACGCCGACGGCGTCCGGCCGGAACGACGCCAGCTCTTTTCCGAAATCCGAAAACCGGATCGTGTGGTCCAGAATTTTCACGGTATGGCCGTTCGACTGTAAATACGTGGCAATGGAAAGCAGGCCCAGCGGCATCGCGACCTGCCGGGTATATCTTTCCATCGCCGGATTTACAAACAAAACTCTCATAACAAACGAGCTCTTTTCATCGATCACTTACGGTGCAAACCGTATTTTTTCATGGTTTTCGGGAAGAAATTCGCGTAAAAGAAAATATCCAGGAACTCGTAACCGGTGATAAAAAACTGCTCGATTCCCTGTTTCAGGCCGTGACCGGTAAGCGCTTCAAGCGCGTCGATAATATCTTTGCGCGCAGTGGCGTAGCTGCGCTTCTCCCCTTCCGCGTAATATTTCTTCGTAAAGCTTTTCCAAAGCATATGGCTGCGCACGACCTTAAGGTCCTTTGTAGGCACTTTGGACAGATTCGGCTTGGGGGAATAGAAGATCTTCGTTTTCATATAGTCCTCGATTTTTGAGGGCGGCGTAAACCGTCCCTCGGCAACGAGCTTATCGAAGATCTCGGAACCCGCAAGAGGATTGTAATAGGAACAGATAAATCTGGAATAATCGATGCTGTTCATCAGTTCACAGGTCGCCTTCAGCTCTTCCTCCGTTTCGTCCGGGAAGCCGACGATGAAATAACACAGCGTGATGATGCCGATCTTTTTGCAGATCTTCAGATCCACGGGCACACGGTCGGGATTCAAGCCCTTTTTCATACGGGCGAGCTCCGTGCGGGAACCGCTTTCCACGCCGAATTCGATCCAGCGGCAGCCCGCGTCGTACATGAGCTGAAAGTCCTCTTCGTCAAAGATGCCGATACGGGTCATACAGCCCCAGTAAAGCCCCAGATCCGCATCGATCATCGCGCGGCAGATATACTGCAGATTCTTTTTGTTGCCGCCGAACAGCTCGTCCGTAAAAGAGATCGCCTTGATGCCGTGCTTTTCCTTCAGATATTTCGCCTCCTCGATCAGCACCTCCACCGGGCGCTGCCGACGGCAGCCGTGATGGAAATCGCGGTTGTAGCAAAACGTGCAGTTCTGTGTGCAGCCCTTGGAGAGATACATGCCGAAAAGGCCGTCGTAGTTATAGTTCGTGTACAGCAGCGGCTCGAAATCGTCGATATACTCATAATTGATCGGCGGCAGCTTGCTGAGATCGAGGAATTCCCGCTCCTCCGTTCTCACGAACCTGCCGTCCTGCATATAGCCGAGGCCTTTCACGTCATGCCAGTCTTCCCCGGCCTGCAGCTTATCCGCGAGCTCAAGGATCGTTGCTTCCCCTTCGCCGAAGCTGATCACGTCCAGGCAACCGAGCGTAAAACACAGCTCCGGCACGCTGGAAACAAAGGGACCGCCCCATACGACGAAGATCCCGCGTTTTTTCGCCTCTTCGGAAACGACGACGGCATCCTTCAGCGGCATGGGAGACAAAAAAGAGCAGCCGATCATATCGGGCTTGAATTCATCGAATTCTTTGCAGATATCGGTGCTTTTGGCGGCGCGGTTCAGCATTTTGACCTTGTGCCCGTGCACTTCCAGATATGTTGCAATGGAAAGGAGCCCCAGCGGCGTGCATAACGTACGGGTATACCGGTCAAATTTCGGATTGATCAGAAGAATGTTCATTTTTCTCCCTCCTCAGGATAAAAACAGTTGACAAATATATGGACGGAGGATCATTTTTATTATCAGTACCACCGATTGATTTTACGATATAGCCGATTTCACCGGCAGTAACCTCGATTTGCGTTCTGGATTCAAAATATGCCAGTTTTCCTCCGGCGTATCGTCGCCATAATAAATATGGATCGAATCAAGGTTCATTTTTTCGTTTTCCTTTGCTGAGAACCGTTTCCGAAACGGAAGCCGTAACGTTTGCGGATCCCGGGGTGGAATACCACGTCGCAGACCGTAGACAAAAAGAACGTAAAGCTGTGCCACATACCTTTGATCCAGCTGCCGATTTTCTGTCCTCTTACGTTGATCAACACGCCTTTGACCGCCTCAATGAAAAAGGAACCTCCCTGCTGTCCGCGGGGTGTTTTCGTCAACAGCGCCTTCAGCAGAAAACAGGAACGGATCACTTTGTAATCGATATCCTTTACTTCGCTGAAGGTTGAGATCAGCTTGCCGAATTGTTCCGTTTCGGCGATCTCGAGCAGCGTTTCCGGCGGAGAAAACAGCTTTTCGCGTACGACGTAATCGTAGAGGGCGCTTTTGCGCATCGGGTAATAATAGTGGATGCTGTAATAGGTGGGAGAGAGCTGCAGGGCATATTGAACGGTATCCTTCAGATCCTGTTCCGTTTCATGCGGATAATTGATGATAAAAGAGATATTCGTTATCAGGCCGATCTCCCTGCAAGCGTCCAGCGTTCCCGGGATCTTATCATACGGCAGTTTTTTATTTGCAAGCCTCGCGAGCTTTCCGGGCGGCGCTTCGATGCCGAACATGACCCATCTGCAGCCGTGGGCGTACATCTCTTCGAAATCCTCCCGCTTCAAAACGCCGAAGCGCGTCTGGCAGCCCCAGATAAACTTCAGCTTCCTCGCTTCGATCCCCTTGAAAAACGCTTCGCGTTCCGCCGGGTAAAGCCCCCACAGCTCATCGGAGAAATATACGGTTTTCAAACCCGCATCGCGGATCAGGTACCCGATCTCATCCAGCAGGTCGTCGACCGGACGCACGCGCCGCACGCAGCGGTGGAAATAGGAATTGAAACAGAACGTACAGCTCCCCGTACAGCCCTTTGACTGGTACAGGTAAAGCATTTTATCATAACGGTAACAGGTTTGAAAATAGTTCTCGATATGCTCAAGAAGCGTGAAATCCGTAGGGCCGAGCAGCGAAAGATCCATAAAAGGACGTTCCCGGGTAAACCGGACGTTCCCCTGTTCGTCCGCATAGGCCAAACCTTTTACGTCCTCATCATTGCCGTGCCGCGACAGCGTTTCCACCAGATCCAGCCAGGTCTGTTCCCCCTCGCCGAGAATGACGTAATCGGCGCAGCCCTCCTGCAGGATCAGTTCCGGAACGGTAGAGGCGTACGGCCCGCCGAACGCCACGGGAACGCCTTTTTTACGAAAGAAACGGCCGAGCTCAACGGCGTCAAGGATCGTAACGTCGCCGATCAGGGCGATCCCCACTGCATCCGGACGGTATGCGCCATACAAATCCTCCGGCGGGACATGATCAAAAAAGCGGTCGACAATGGATGCGTTGTGACCGTGGCGGTTCAGATACGTTGCAATCGACAGCAGCCCCAGAGGCATCCCGCTGATCCTGAGATAGGATTGCTTTTTTGTATCAAAATTCGGATTAATGAGCAGTATATTCATATGGCCACTCTCTTCAGCTGCATTCTTTCGTTCTGTATTGCACCGTTTTTCATTTTTGGGACTTCAGGAAACGAGGATTCTTTCAGAAACAGGCTTTTTCATCACATACTGAAAGGTTATTTCAATTTTGGAACCAATCGTTGATCACAACAATGTATCCGATTTCACCCTTGATCACGCTGATATCGGCGTTTTTTTCAAAATACGCGATGTAATCCTGCGGTGTAAATCTTTCGTAAGGAATGTAGCTGAGCGTAAAAAACGGAATATACACAACGTCCGGACGTTTTTCGGGATGCAGCGACCACCAGTACTCCTCCTGCGCCCAGTTATCCGTAAGATAATGGAGAAGCGGCACTGAAACCGGCAGATCGGCGTTAATGTAAACAGAAGTATCGTAATCCACCGCCAAAAACGCGTTTTCACACAGAGACCGACAGATTTCGGCGTCACGCACGCTTTTATCGTAATTTATCTTCAGTTCCCGCGTAGTCACGATCCCCTGCAGCACACCGGTATCGAGCACTGCGTCCAGCGGCGCTTCGGAACCGAAAAACATCCGTTCGGTCTCGTGCAGGCCCGCCATATACGCCCAGTGCCAGAGCTCCAGCGACGGAAACAGCACACACAGCGCACAGAGCGCGGCGACCCACGCCTTTCCGGTGCCGAGCCCATTCCTCTTTTTCGTTCTGCTCTTCCCGCGCTTCTTCTTTTCCGCGGCGGTTCCCATCAGCTGCTCCAGCCAGTATTCCCGCAGCAGCAAAACGGAGGGAACACACCCGGGAAGCAGCAACGCCCCCACAGAATTCATGGAATACATATCCACGACGAACGAAACGGCGCAGCAAAAAATCAGAAAACTGAAAACCCTCCTGTCCTTGTTCTCGGTAAACACGTAGGCTGCAAGCGCGGGCACCGCGAGGAACAGCGGATGACAACTGCATTCCCCAGAGGCGTCGCCCACCTCGGCGTCCGACAGAAGCAGCAGACGTACCGTGATCGCGGCACAAAGAAGACACAGCAGCAAAAAGCAGGGCCTTTCCGCTTTTTTCGTAAAGCGGCGCAGCAGGATCCCGCCCGCGAAAACAAAAGCCGTAAGGATCAGCAAAACAGGGTGCATAAAACCGACGTACCGCGTCAGTTTGGACAGACGGACGCTGAAAAAATCCGGTCCGGCGGTCGAGCCGGAATTGACGAACCCGACGACGCGTTTTATGCCGTCAAATATCGCCGGAAGATCGGTCCCGGTAAAGAATACGGCGCAGAGAATAAAAAACAAGACCGCGGAAGCACCGATTCCGAGCAGCATATACAGCCACGACCTACCGGAAAGAACGAAGCCGTAAGCATCCCATACCGCCCGACCGCGTTTTGCGGCAAGCAGGCGCACGGCAACAAGGATACCGTACAGCAGCCATACCGCAGCTGCGGGAGGAAACGCGAGCACGCAGCAACTGAAAAAAAACCCCGCAAGGATCCAACGGATCGGCTTTTGATTTTCGTTTATAAACAGCAGCATCCCCACGAGCAGAACGGTTTGCGCGCAGATGGAATAATAGCTCATCGTTTTGATGCCGAACAAATCCGTTCCCCCGAAAAATACGGCGGCGTATACCGCCCAAAGACCGTATTTCCGCAAACGCAGATACACGTATGCGCAGAAGATCAGTTTGATGCCGGCGTACACGTACCGCATGGCGAGCACGAGACCGTCAAAGCCGCCCCGGAGAGCGTAAAAGATCCGGAACGGAAGATACTGGAACACCGTCTGCATACTCACGACCTGCCAGTTTCCGGCAAGCAGCTTATCGCCCGCCAGCAAACGGAGGCAAACGAACTGATACTGTACCTCGTCCGTTACAGTCAGCCCGCGGGGTACGCATGCGAGCGTAAAAATCGCGGCCGCGATAAAAACCGCAGCAAACACGAGATCCGAAGCGCGCAGCTCCCGGTTCCCGATCCTGATTGACGTGCGTTTAATTTCTCCGAGCATGCAGGCGTATCCTCGCTGTTCCATTCCAAGCCCCCCGCAGGGAGCCGACTACTCCAAATATACTAAATCGCGGCCATTTTGTCAAGGCACGGCGCGCGCATCCCGCGCCGGACGGGCGCAAAAAAAATTTGCATTCAGAATAAGATTGTGATACTATATAGAAGAATATAATTGGAGACAAAGCGCATGCCGAAAAAAAAGAGAAAGAAAAAGAATATCGCAGGCCGCTGCGGGAAGCGTGCAGACCGATGTGTGAAATCTGTGATCGCCGCTTTCGTACACAAACACCGCGCCGTCGCTACTGCCGCCGCGGTCCTTTTGCTGCTCGCCGTATTTACGACGGCACTGTATTTCGGCGTTTCACCGGCAAAAACCATGCGATATGAATACAGTTCCGTTTATTTCGGCAGTTATCCGCAGACACGCATCACCTCCCCCGCGCTGCTGGACGCGCTAAACGCCTTCGCTGCGGAATGGAAACCGTTTGACGACTGTTACACGGGTAAGAATTACTACGGGACCATGTACCGCGCCGAAAGCATGCTTTACGCGGACGTGGAATACGAAGGCGAACGCTACCGGGCGGTGCGCTTCGACGAATACCGGCCGGAAACGATTCTGGACTGCCCCTGCGCAGAACACTCCCTTCAGGATGAAAACGGCTACACGCCCGGAATCGTCTTCTGGTTCCGCTGGGAACCGATCCGCTGGCACGTAACGGATAAGGATAAAAACCTGCTGCTGAGCGAGAAAGTGCTGGATGCGGCCTCTTTTGCCGACGCCTTTTACCTGATCGACCGCGATGGGGACGGCGACGTCGACCCGGAGACCGAATTTTCCGCAAAGCAATATCTTATGCTGCCTGCAAATCTGTATCGGACAGCCTCGATCCGGCGCTGGCTCAACAACTGTTTTTACAACGCGGCTTTCACCAAAAACGAACGGCGGGCGATCCGGCCGGTGCTCCACCGCGCCGATGAATCCGCCGCAAACGCGAAATACGGCCTGCATTCGCTTACAATGGACCGGGTATGGCTGTTTTCGGCTGCGGAAACGTTGGCATGGGAAGAAAGCAACGCATCTGAGGACGCACTTTTCCCGGACGCCACGGATTACGCGAAATGCCGCGGTGCTTTTTCCGCAGATTATAAGGGACACGCTTGCACCTGGTGGTGGACGCGCAGTCCGGGCGATTTTTCGGGCGACGTGATCAGTATTGTGGAAAACGAAATGGTCATTACCTTTGACCGGCAGTTTCCGCAGGCATACGCGCTGGGCGGCGTACGCTGCGCCATACGGCTGGCATCCGCTTCGGCCGCAACGGAGGGCTGACGTCATGAAAAAAAAGACGATAACCCTGATCTGCATCGTATGCGCCGCCGTTCTGCTGGCAGGCGCCGCCGTGCCTTTGAGCATTTATGCCGTACGCAAGAGCAGCGCCGTCCCTCCGGCGGGATATGAGATTCAGCCGCCGCGCGGGATCATGGAATTCGGAACGTATCCGCAAAGCGCCGTAACAGACGATGCGCTGCTGGCAGAGCTGAACGCGCTCGATCTTTCGTGGACATCCTACCGCTATTACAGCGGCAGCGTCGCGCTGGATTCCGCCGAGCAGGGGGACTTTATGCAGTACGCCGACGTTACGTGGCAGGGTGCGCGTTACCGTGCGGTAACGGCATCGGATTACCGGCCTTATTGCTGCCATCTGCCGAACGAACACACACGGCTATACAAAAGGATCGAATTAAACAAAGTATACTGGTTCCGCTGGGATCCGATCCGCTGGATCATTCTGGATGAGGAAAGCGGACTGATGATGAGCGAATCCGTTCTGGACTGCGGCGCTTTCTGCAATCTGCTGTACGCGAACGATCCCAAAGGAAAAATCGCTTTGGGGATCGATCTTATAAAAACGGATTATTACAACGATCCACAGCAAACCGTGTACGCCACGGATTACTGTACCAGCGACGTACGAAAATGGCTCAACGGCACGTTTCTGGAAACCGCCTTCACAAAACGGGAACGGGCGAAGCTCGCCCTGACGCCACTCGACAACCGCGCGGCAGACAGAAAATGGAAAAAATACGATTCCGAAAGCTGCGAAGACCGTGTTTTTCTGCTGAGTTTTTTCGAAGTGACTAATCCCGATTACGGCTTTTCGCCACAGCCCGAGAAACCGGATCCGCTACGCCAGGCGTTTCCCACAGATTACGCTTATATAATGGGCAGCTGGGCCGAAGAGGATCCTATTGCGCCGGGCGCTACGTGGTGGTGGCTCCGTACGCCTTCCGATCATTCAAACTTGAACTGTTGCGTCAGCTTTTACGGTATCGCAAACACGACTTCCCGCATTCTCCCGTATTTTCCCGACTTTACGGACACCGGCTTCCGTCCCGCGATCCGGTTGCTCAACGCTGAATAACAAGGAGAGACTACAATACGTTTTTCTCCGTTACAACGAATCCCGCCGTGGTAAAGGCTATTTCCGAATGGTTATTGAATATGGCGTGAAAAGCGTTCTGATTGCCGACAGCCCCGGCGGCGCTGTCAGCAGAATGCCGGATTTCAATTTCTCCGACTTTTATAAGAAGGCGGGTTATGCTTATCTTGACGATATTCCCGGCGTTGTTCTGAATACCGACATCGGCTGACGCGCTGTTCCCACGCCCGAGGGATGCGTGCTGAAATCGTATAATCTGCTGAACGCGGTTTGCGACGCAGATTACATCATCAACGTTCCGAAATTGAAAACCCACAACAAAACCGTGATCTCCTTCGGTGTAAAAAACCTTTTCGGCTGCATACCGGATATTCAGAAACCCGCGTTTCACGCAAAATATCCGCGGATCGGCGATTTTGCGAATATGCTCTGGAACTGGCCATGACGGTAAAACCCGCGATAACGGTGATCGACGCGGTTGAGATCCTGGAACACAACGGACCGGTGACCGGCAAGAAACGGGAACTCGGTTTGTTGTTCGGGGCGAAAGACGTTTTTTGCAGGACGATTTCATTGCGCATATGCTGGATGTTGACGCCGACAACGTGGATTTACTGCGAATCGCCCGGGAGAAGGCACTGATCCGCCCGGCTCAGGTGCGAAGTGAAACCTTTGACGGAACCGAACCGGATCAGGGAGATTGTAAATATCTGCACGCGCATAGGCATCGCCACTTTCGGCTCCTTTATCATCGGTTTTCCGGAGGAAACCGAAGAGGATCTGCGCGACACGGTAAGCTTTGCGCTCTCGCTGAATCTGGACGCGTATCTGTTCAATTATTACGTTTACATCGGCGGCACGCCGCTCTTTCTTGAAGCCGAAGCAAAAGGCCGCATCCGATATACAAGCATTATGGAATACATTCACGGATCTCCTGCACAAATGCTTTCATTTCTGTGTAGCGCCGTGAAACGCGCTTTCGGTACATTTTGGTACCCGCTCGCACATCCGATCATTCGGCGCAAATACGGTTTACGCAAACAATAACGAAAAGAACCGCGTTTTGTTCAAAACACGATCGCGGTTCTTTTTTAATTGCAGGGCAGATGCTTTTTGTATTTCAGGCGGTAATTTTTAACGTAATCGCGGCCGTAGCGCGAGAGATACAGCAGATGGAAATCGCTCTCCGTAATCGTATGCGGCCAAAGACGGTCCGCCGTTTCGGCAAGATACTGCTTTTCTCAGGCGTTGCGTCTGCGCTTGATTTCTTCCATCGTGGTTACCGTAGAGTGG
>JAFRSZ010000234.1 GCA_017439205.1 Clostridia bacterium | reverse complement strand
TATCTTCTCGCTTGCTCAAAATTTCACCTTCAGAAACAAAAAATAACGAATTCAAATATATATAATATCAAAAAGAAAAATAAAAATCAAGAAAAACAGGTAAAAAAACCGCCGTTTCCGCGTGAAAAAACGGAACCGCCGCCGAATAATACGCGCGCCGGCCTCAAAGAATGCCAAAAACCGCTTGCACTGTGTTTCCAACTGTGTTATACTGTATAGGACTATTTTCTTTAAGGAGGTTTCTTTTATGGAACCTATCAAAGTTGATTTTTCGGAAGGCGGCAAAAAAAAGAGCGTCCGCAGCGTGCTGATCCCGCCCGAAAAGGCGGGGCTCAAGATCGCGATCAACATCCTTGTGATGCTGCTCACCGCGGGGATCGCCTACTATTTCATGCTGCCCCCCATGAACCCGCACGATTATAAGTTCTATATCTACTGGCTGATCGTGCTGGGGAGCTACGTGGCGTCCGCGTTCGTCACCTCCGGCGCGTTCGCGAAGCCCGAATACGTGCCCTACGTGAAGCGCCGCGCGCGCATTCCCGTGATAATCGCGGGCGTGATCGTGCTTGCGGTGGCCGTCGGGTATCTGGTGAGCTGCCCGTTCTTCCGCGCAAAGAGCTTTTCGCGCATCCTTTCGATCGAGAACGCGGAGTTCGGCTCCACCGTTTCGCTGATCGACAGCATGAGCGATTTCAACAACGTGCCGCTGATCGACGAATCCGCCGCCGAAGCGCTGGCCGACAAAACGCTGGGCGATTTCGCGGCGCTCGACCTCGAAAGCCAGTTTGAGCTGCTCACCGAGGATTCCACCCAGATCAACTTCAAGGGCAGTCCGTACCGCATCTACCCGCTGCAGTACGGCGACGTGTTCAAATGGTTCCTCAATTCCGTGACCGGCAAGAAATACGAGGGCATCCCCGGCTACGTAAAGGTGAACATGAACACGCAGAAGGCGGAGCTGGTCACCGGTTACGATATCAAGTATTCCACCGCGGAGCACTTCGGCGAATATCTGGAGCGCGTGCTTCGCTTCCGTTATCCCACCTACATTTTCGGCGAGATCAGCTTTGAGATCGACGAAAGCGGCCGTCCCTTCTGGGTGGTGGAGCACATCAAAAAGACCGTAGGCCTGCTGGGCGGCGACGACGTGCAGGGCATCATCCTTGTGGACGCAGAGAGCGGAGAATCGCAGTACTTCACCGCCGACGCCATCAAGGCGGAGGGGTCCGAGGTCGCGTGGATCGACCAGGCCTACGACGCGAACCTGCTCATTCAGCAGTATAACTACTTCGGCACCTACAACGGCGGCTTCTGGAACTCCATCATCGGCCAGAGCGGCGTGAAGAAGACCTCCAGCGGGTATTCGTTCCTTGCCATCGGCGACGACGTGTATCTGTATACCGGCGTTACCAGCGTTACCACCGACGACTCCATCCTGGGCTTCTTCTTCATCAACCAGCGCACCAAGGAAGCCTTCTTCTACAACACCACCGGCGCCACCGAGATGGCCGCGCAGAAGAGCGCGCAGGGCAAGGTACAGGATATGGGCTGGAAGGCCTCGTTCCCGATATTGCTCAACATCGACGGCGAAGCCACCTATTTCACCGCGCTGAAGGACGACTCCAACATCGTAAAATCGTACGCGATGGTCAACGTGGAGCAGTATAACGTGGTGGCCATCCCCGAAAAGCAGAACACCGACCTCAGAAGCTGCCTCGAGGTGTATATCAGAGGCATGTCGCAGCTGAACCCGCCCGTGATCATTGATTTCGCGTTCGATTCCGACAGCTACACCGTGCCGGACGACGGGGAAGCGCCCGACGAATCCGAATTCACTACCGTATCCGGCGTTGTGACCGATATCCGCAGCGCGGTGATCGGCGGCACCACCTACTACTATATCGAGCTCGACAACAGCGGTCTTTACTACTACGTCGCGGCCAGCGTGACCAACAGGGTGATGCTGCTCAACGTGGGCGACAAGATCACCGTGACCACGGCGGACAAGGTCCAGACCGGCATCGCCGACGCGAAGAGCATAGAGATCGACGGTCTGGCCGCGCCCGAAACGCCCGAAGAATCCACAGACAACGGCACGGCGGAAGAAGAAACCGAAGCCGCAACGCAGCCGTAACGCTAATATTTCATAAAGATCCCGCGGTACCGCCGCGGGATTTGTTTTTTATTATTGAAAAACCGTTGCCGGCATAGTATAATACAGATATCGACGCGCAGGGCGGGGCGGTCCCGTTTCCGGGCGCAATGGAGGGTTGAAACACATGAAAACACATCTGCGTGCGGCGCTCGCCGTGATCACGGCTCTGTGGCTCGCCGTATGCGCGCTGCCGGTATCGGCGGCGGAGGCGCTGCCGGAAAGCCCGCACCCTTACGAGAACGGCGCGACCCACGTGCAGCGCTATACCTGCGCCGACGCGCCGCGCGGCGTGTTCGTCACCTTTTCGGAGGATACTTATACCGAGCCCTACGAATCGACATGGATCGTCGTGCCGAAGCCCGACGGTTCCGGATTCACGCTCGGCGACGTGATCTCGCAGTGGGTGCGCTCGGGCGACTATATCGCGGTGCTGGACGCGGACCGCAACCGGGTGGGCACGTATTCCGGAGACCGGCTCGCGGGCAAGACCGTATACGTACCCACGGCCTCCTTTGAGATCCTGCTCGTTTCGGACGCCGAAAACAACGCCTACGGCTACCGGGTCACCGAAGTCCGCCCCGCGGGGAAGGAAGACGTGCGGCTCATTACGTACCGCGACGCAGCGACCGGCCGCAGCGAGACCGTGATGATCCCGCGCGGAGAAGGGGCGTATTTCCCTGACGAGTGTTATATCGACGGCCGCTACTGCACGCGCGACGGCTATGCCTTTTCGGGCTGGGCCACCGTGCCGGGCGGGAAAGTGATCTACGACCCGGACGCCGAGATCCCCGCGGACATGGGCGATATGGAGCTCTGGGCCGCATGGACGCCGCTGCAGCTGAAATCGGACGAGGTGCTGGCGTTCTCCAACTCCTCGTGGTATTTTGAAGACGACGGCAGAGAGAATTATTACCTCTCCGCCGAGGATTATCAGGCGATGCAGCTCAATTTATACAAGACCTACGGTCTCGGGCCGGTGCCGGGCCCCGTGCTCTCCGTTGTGCTCGCCACATACCCGAACTGGGAATGGCAGGGCTCGTGCTACGGCATGAGCACCGTGGTTGCGCTGCAGCACCTCGGCATGATCGACCTGCTTTCGGCACAGAACGCCGCATGCGTTTCAGAGCTTGAGGCGGACGACCGGCTCATCAGCCGCATCAATTACTACCAGAGCCAGGCCGCAACGAGCTGGCTCACCGAAAATAAAGCCTACGACGTGGGCACGGCAGGCTACCGCGCGCAGCTGATGCGCCTGTACGAAGCGGTGGAAAACGGCGGGATCGCGCTGTTCACGTTCTACCCGGAAAAACCGTTCGTTGATACGGGGCACACCGTGCTGTTCACCGGGGCGTATACCCGGGGGGACGGCAGCCACGTGCTGATCGCCTACGACTGCAACGACGCGTGGAGCTATCTGGACGCAGATTACGACAGCCGCTTTGTGATCAGCCCCGATTTTTCGTCGATCGTTGACAACTGGGAAGACGACGTAGGCGCGTTCAACTGGACGGCGGACTTCGACCAGTTTTCGTCCTTCGACGCAGAAGGGAAGGGGAGCCCGCTGCCCTGGTACAAAGCCCTGCTGCGGCATTTCACAGAGCTGATCGAAACACTGAAAACCATATTCTCAAATCTGAAAGGAGTTCACACATGAATACGGTCGTACGCGCGTCCCTTGCCGTTGCGCTGAAGCAGCGCGGCGGATGCAACTGCTGCCAGGCCGTTCTGCTGGCGCTGGCGGACGAAACCGCCCTTTCGGGCGAAGACCTGAAGCCCATCGGCGCGGGGTTCTGCGCGGGCATGGGCACCACGCAGGCGACCTGCGGCGCGCTGCTGGGCGCGGGCATGATCGCGGGTCTGAAAACAAAAGGCGAAAACACGCTGAAATACAGCCGACGGCTGTTTGATGAATTTGAGCGGCTGAGCGGCGCCACCCTGTGCAAAGATCTGAAGGAAACGGTGAACGGCGCGCCGCGCTGCTCCTGCGACGAATGCGTGAAAAACGCGATCTTCGCCTACGGCAAGGTATTCAACGGAGAAGAATAAATACAAGAAAGGCGGATCCCTATGGCAACGACCGTAACAGAAGAGAACAGAACCGAAACCGCGTCGGAACGCGTAAACCCCTATGCCGCAAACGCTTCGGCTCCCGCGCCCGAAAACGCGGAGCCCCGCACAGCGGACGCCCCGACGCCTGCGCCGGAACGCAGAAACCCCTATGCCGCAAACGCGTCGCTCCCGACCCGCGGCTTCACCGAAATAAAGAGATCGAACACCGGCTGGAAAGTGTTCGCCGTAATCATGTGCCTGCTCACCGTTTTCAGCATCACCCTTTCCGCGCTGAGCCTCGGCCTGCAGGCGGTCAACCTGCTGGGCAGCGGCATGCTCGATTTCGACCTCGACTTCTTCACAAGAGACGTAGCGCGGGAAAACGACGTGACCATCGCGGGAGAATACAGGATCCGCTCCACCGAACAGATCTCGGACGCTTACATCTCCGGCGATACGTCCGGCCTTTCGGACCGCGACAAAGAAACGCTGGACATGGCGAAGGCCGTGCTGGATAAGATCATCACCCCCGGCATGACGGACTTCGAAAAAGAGAAGGCGGTGTACGAATGGCTCACGAGAGAGCTGGAAAGCGACCGCAGCATTCTCACCGTGGTCCCCGAGACGGACGAAAACACCGACAACCCTTACGGCGTGCTCAAATACGGCAACGCCGTGTGCGTGGGCTACGCCACCACGTTCCGGCTGTTCATGCAGATGATGGGCATCAACTGCATGGTGGTGCACGACAGCTATCTTACACACTCGTGGGATCTGGTGCAGCTCGACGGCGAATGGTACCATACGGACTGCACCTTCGATTCTCCGTCCGGCAACTTCCGGCACTTCAATCTGAACGACGAAGCGCGCCTTCAGGACGAGGACTGGAACGCGGACTTTTTCCCGGCGGCGACCGGCACGAAGTATAATTACGCCATGATGAACCGCGAGACGCTGAAGGACATCTACGACCTGCCCGCCTGGCTCAAGGCCGGTATCGACGAAGGCAAAACCGTACTGTCGTGCGGGTTCGAGGACGACGTTGAGGATGAAGCCGCGGCGGAATACATGCTGTCGCGCCTGAGCGAAGCGGTGATGTGGTCCGATAACGCCGGAGATCTCTATATGGACTATCTCTGGACGCAGGACGACGACGGCGAATACGTCCTTTGCATCTATCTCGAGTATTACGGGGAAAACAGCGGGTACGACGTTACCGACAGCGAGCAGGAAAAGATCGACGAAGCCGTGGAAGAGGTCTTCGGCGAAATGGACGAATGGAAAGACGAAGAACGGTATGCCGACGACGTGTGGAAAACCGAGGAAGAAGTAAGCTCCATCCTCGCCGCGGCGCTGGATAACATGTGAACCCGCCGGGAGGAAAGCAGATGAAACGGATCGCTGCAGTTTTCGCTCTGTTCGCGCTCTCATGCCTTCTGTGCGCGGGATGCGTGAAGCCCGCCGCGCAGAAAACCGTAAGCATGTACGACCTGAGCCGCGCCATGCTCGACGCGCTGAAAACCGAAGAGACCATGCGCTATGTGAGCGCCTCCGACGCGGGCGCGGAAGAAAAATTCGCCCGCGTCTCCGATACGGATTACGCCGACGTGGAAGACTTCTTCCTTCTTTACGCCGAAAACGGCGCCGGCAACGCGGATGAGATCGCCGTGATCGCCGTGAAACACGAGCGGGACGCTTCCGCCGCCGCGGATTCCTTGCGCGCGCACGTGGAATACCGCACGCAGCTCTATGCGACTTACGACCCCGCCCAGGTACCGAAACTGAACGGCGCGCTCGTGTTTACCGAGGGCAAATACGCCGTGCTGATCGTGTGCGACGAACCCACGGACGTAAAAACGGCGTTCTACGCGTTTCTTGCAGAAGGAACAGAATAAAATTGGAATTTGTTGCGCAGTTTGAACGCTTTTTTCTCCCGCAAATTACATCTTGCAAACCACTCGTTCCTATGTTAAAATAGAATATACGTTAAAATAAGGGGGAATACCGGTGGCGGACGAGAATCTGGAACAGGAACATTCGTATTCCGACGAAGAGCTCCAATACGTCTACGAAAACCGGCGTTACGTCGGCACCAAGGAGACGGTGGGCTTTGTGCTGTGGGACGCGGCGCAGAGCTTTAATATCAACACCTTTTCCACCCGGTTCATCACGAACATCGTAAAGATCGACCTGGGCTACCAGACCGTTGCGAAAACCATCAACAGCATCTGGGATATCGTGAACGACGTGTTCACTGCGGCCATCGTGGAAAAAACGCGCACCCGCTGGGGCAAGTTCCGCCCGTATCTGATGGGCCTTGCCGGTCCCGGCATGATCCTCACCCTGCTGTACTGGTTCATGCCGGTGTTCTTCGGCGGAAAAACCGCCATGGACATGGGCAAGTTCGTCTTCTATCTGGCGGGCGAGATCATCCGCGAGGGCGTGGGCACCTTCCAGGGCATCGCGCGCACCGGCCTGCTCGCAACCATCACGCCGCATCCGGTGGACCGCACGCGCCTGATCACGATCGCCAACTTCGCCTCCGGCACCTTCGGCGAAAAACTGCCGGAACAGATCATGACCGTGATACTGGACCTGATCGACAACAAAAAGATCAAAACAACGAAATTCACCACCGCCCAACAGATGCTGATCGCCTTCGTGGGCATGGGCTCGTTCTGTACCGTTATTTCGAGCGGCATGAGCTTCTGGTTCTTCCTGAATTCCAAAGAGCGCATCATGCAGTCCATCAAGACCCCGAGCGTGATGGCGTCGTTAAAATCCATTGCCAACAACAAACCCATGCTGCTGCTCACGCTGTCGGATTTCCTTTCCGCCTTCGGCATCGGCGGCTCCAAACAGGATTATTACATCGACGTGCTCCACTTCGGCTCGATGACGATGCTGGCGGGCATTCCCGCGGCGCCGCTGTCGCCCGTTTCGTTCTCTTACGTTCCGTGGCTGCGCAGGCATTTCTCCAGCCGGCTGCTCTATATCCTGAGCCATTATATCAACAACTTCCTGCTGGTGTTCGTGTTCCTGTTCGGCAGCATCGGCTTCAACTCCAAGACCTTCAAGGGCGGCCTGTACCGCAAGGTGCTGCCCATGTTCTTCGCGATGGCCCTGTGGGAGGTCATCTGGACCCTGTTCTACGGCCTTCGCAGCGTGATCGGCACCGAGCTCTACAACGAAGCCATGGACTACTGCGAATGGAAAAACGGCTACCGCACCGAGGCCATGACCAGCGTTGCCAAGGGCATGGCGTCCAAGGTGGCGGGCAGCGTTTCGGGCGTGGTATCCACCGCGCTGAAAAAGATGATCGGCTACGATCAGGACGCCTACACCTCCGGCGTGGAACAGCCCGATTACGTTAAATTCTACCTGTTCGCCATGTTCACCATCGTACCCGCCGTCACGGGGGCGCTGGGCATCGTCCCGATGCTGTTCTACGATCTGAACGGCAAAAAGAAAGAGACCATGTACGCCGAGCTCCTTGAGCGGCGCAAGAAGGCCTCGCAGATCGCGTCGGAGGGCGATTCCGAAGCGCTGAAACAGTTTGCCGAAGAGCAGATCCATCAAAAGTAATTTAATACAGCACGCCGCGCCGGATATTCTCCGGCGCGGCTGTTTTGCAAACTGAAATTCAGCCGTTCGCTGTTCGCCGTTCGCTCTGAAACAGAAAAAAGTGTTGTATTATTTGAAGGTTGATTGGATCCGAAGATTTCTTTTTATAAT
>JAFRSZ010000233.1 GCA_017439205.1 Clostridia bacterium | reverse complement strand
TGACTGTTTCAAACAATTTACGCGGCGGGGCGTCGAGACGCCGCCCCCTACGGTGAGGTGGTTCAAACCGCTCGCTAAACTGCAATTTGAAGCAACGGCCCCGTTTGGAGCCGTTGCTTCATTTTCAGCTTATCAGAAACGCAGAAACGTGCCGGGTGGGAACAGGCCGGTGTCTGCCAGAATGCGGCTGCCGTCCCGGTTCTGTACGACGGCGTCCGCGAGGATCAGCTTTTCGCGCCGGCACAGCGCCGAAAGCCCCGTGATCATCGCCGTTTCTTCCGCGGAGAGGGTCAGAAAGCCGTCCGGGTGCGAAAACACGAGAAAAATATAGGTGGAATACTCCGCCAGCGCGGCCGCCGCGATCTCCCGGATCAGCATGATGGGCTGAGCGCCGTCCGTGGGATAAACGCGGGTGCTTTTTCTTTCCAGCGACTTGCTCAGCGTTACCGCGGTAACGCTGCTGCCCGCGATTTTGGGCTGTATGCTCCCGAACAGGTGGGCGCGGGCGGACCGCAGGGAGTGAAAGGTGTTGCACCCGGGTTTTTGATAATACAGGTATCTTCGGCACAGCGCTCTCACCGTGCCGAGGAACTGCGCGGTACTGCCGTCTTCCGGCACTGCCGCGGCGGCGTTTGCGGCGTCGCCGTTCAGAAATCCGTTCAGGTCGCCGTACTGCCGCAGCAGCGAATGGGCGATGGGGTTGGTGTCCTGCCGGGGCAGGGGATCGAACAGCATCAGCTCCAGCAGCTCGTGGTCCGCAAGCGTGTCGGTATCCTGCGTCGCTTTTTCCCGCAGGCGCGTGCGGTGGTCTTTGTGCGGATTGGGATCGTTTGGCATTGGGGAAGCCTCTCTTTAATCGTCTGTAAGTTCACGTACCGCGCGGGGCAGATTCGCCGCCGTGTCGCCAGCCGTCATGCTTACGGGTCCGAAAGCCTCCTGCGCCAGCTCACCGGCCCGGCCGTTCAGCCACGCGCCGGCAGCCGCGGCAAGCATGAGATCGTCGTTATACCCGCAAAGGGCAGCCAATACGCCCGAGAGCACGTCGCCGCTGCCTGCGGTGGCCATGCCGGGGCAGCCCCGGTCGGTGAGCAGCACCGTTTCGCCGTCCGTGATCACGGTGGCGGGGCCCTTCAGCAGCAGGACCGCTCCCGTTTCTTTCGCGAATTCGCGGGCAAGGGGGATCGGGTCCGCCAGTATTTCATCGACGCTGTGCCCTGAAAGGCGTGAAAATTCCATGTTGTGCGGCGTCAGCAGCACGCGGCAGGCGGCGTTTCGCAGCGCGCTCTTATCCGTTTTTGCAAGGGCGTTGAGGCCGTCCGCGTCGATCACAAGCTTGCCGGTGTAGTTCTGAAGCAGCCACGTCAGCATCCGCCCGGTCTCGTCCGAAAGCCCTGCGCCCATGCCGAACGCCACGGCCTTCAGCCCGCCGGTGAATCCTTTCATCTCTTCCTCGCGGAAAACGAGGTCTCCGTTATTGTCGGAAAGCGGAAACAGCGTCGCTTCAAGCACCTCCGGGCGCAGAGCGGCGCACAGGGAGGCGGGCGCCGCCAGCTTCACCACGCCCGCGCCGCCGCGCATGGCTGCGTTCGCGAGTGCCGCCAGCTTTACCGCGCCTGCGTATTTCGCGCTGCCGCCGATCAGCCCCACGTAGCCGTAGGTAGATTTGTTTGAGAAGTTTTTGCGCGGGGGGAACGCCGCTTTCAGGTATGCCGGATCCGCCAACAGGTAAGGGGGAAACCGAAAGCCGATGCCGATATCCACGTTGATTTTTTCTTTTATCAGGTCCTTCGCCATGTTCAGGAAATGCCCGGGCTGGAACGCGCCCACCGAAACGGTGAGGTCCGAACGTACCGCCGAAACTGCCATGCCGCCGTCGCCCGAGAGGCCGGAGTTGATATCCGCCGAAACCACATATGCGCCGCTGCGGTTGATCGCTTCGATCACGTCTTTTGCCTTGCCCTTCACTTCGCCGGAAAAGCCGGTGCCGAAGAGGCAGTCCGCCACGCTGCCGTAGGCGGAAAAATCGGGCTTCTCCGGTATCAAACGGATCTCCGCGCCCGCCGAAACGCATTTGTCGTAATAGTATCTGCCGTCTGCGGACCATTTTTCCGCCAGCAGGAACACGGTGCAGGGGATATTGTTTTCAAGCAAAAGCAGCGCCAGCACGTAACCGTCGCCGGCGTTGTTGCCGGTGCCGCAAACCACGGCAACCGGCGGTTTCCATGCGGCCGCCTCAAAGATGCCTCTTCCGGCGCGCGCCATCAGCTCCGTGCCCGGCGTGCCCGCCTCGATGGTCATTTTATCGCTCAGGCGCATGTTTTCTACAGAATGGATCCCGGTCATTTTTCGTCCCTCCGAAGGGGAGTATAATCGAATTGAGGCAAAATGTCAACCGTCCGTCGCCGCGCGGCTTGTGCAAAGAGGATAAAAAACGGTTGATTTGTTTAATAAAATATGTTATTATATCTTATATATCAGTTTTTGAGAGAGGGGAACGGTTTTGGCAGAGCAGAAAAAAGACGTAAAAAGCTTTGTGGAAGGCGTTTTTTCAGCGGAAAACCAGTCCGCCGCGAGTTTATCCGAACAAAAGCTCGGCAAGTATAACAATATCGCGGTTAAAATGTTCCATACCGGCGTGCTCACCTCGAAAGAGATGCTGATCCCCGCGTTCGCGGACCTTGCGTCCAAAATATTGCAGGGTGTGAACACCTACCGCAAGCTCTATTTTGTGAACGTGCTGAAGATCGACCTCAAATACGTGCTGCTGATAGAGCTGCTGATCGGCATTTACGACGTGCTCAATAACCCGTTGATGGGCGCGGCGTACGACCATACGCGCACCCGCTGGGGCAAGGCGCGGCCGTATATCCTGTTTTCCACCGCGCCGTTTTTCATCGTGAGCGCAATGCTGTATTTCGGGGCGATCTTTCTGGGCACCAACGCCGGCGACGACCCGCGCAAGATCGTGTTCGTATTCGTGATGCTCTTCTTGCAGGAGACCTTCTCCACCATCTACGGCATCCCGCGCGGTTCCATGCTTTCGCTGCAGACCGCCAACCCGAAGGACCGTATCAAGGTGGGCCTGCTGCAGGAATACATCGGCGGCCTCGGCACCGGCGCGGTGTACGCGCTGTTCATGCCGCTGATGGAGCTCAACAACAAGGGCTACATCCATTTCCCCGCGCCCTACCTGTTCGCCACGCTTGCCGCCGTTGCCGCGGTGTTCGGCATCATCGGCAATATGAGCCTTGCCATCCACTGCAAAGAGCGCATCCTGCTCCAGCCCAAGCCCGCGCCGCTTACCAAAACCATATTCTATATCCTCAAAAACAAGTATATGCTGCGCAACTTCATTGCAGGTTTCGCTACCTCCTGGTGGGCGGACGGCGGCTATTCGTGGGATATCGTCACCCAGCAGGAGATCTACGGCGGCACCATCTTCGCTTTCCTTGTGGAGCTGCCGCAGAACATCATAAACCCCCTGAGCGTTACGTTTATACCTAAATTCCAGAAATTCTTCAAAAACAACCGCGACGCGCTGATCACGCTGCGGCTGTGGGACCTTGCCTGCACCGTGCTGATGGTTACGGTGGGCGTGCCGTTTGTGCATAACCGGCTGGTGGTGTGCCTGATCTGCGCCTTCTGTCTGGGGCTCAACGCGGCGAACAACGGCCCCGCAAACGTGTTCGAGGCCGAGGTGAACAGAGAGATCAACGACTATACCGAGTACGTTACCGGCGAACGTCCGGACGGCACCATCGGCCTGCTCACCGGTCTGCTCGGCAAGGTGACCGCGCCGCTGAACACCGTGCTCTCGATCGCGCTGATGAAGTGGAGCGGCTACGACACCACGCTGCCGCAGCTCCCGTGGATCCAGGGCAGCCTCACCGTTTACCGCAAGGTGTTCTTCCTGTACCGCGGCATCCATATCATACCCACCCTTGTGCACGTGATCCCCTATTTCTTCTACGATCTGGTGGGAGAGAAGCGTGAAAAGATGTACATCGCCCTCAACGAGCGCCGCGCGCTGATGGCAAACGAGCATTCCGAAAATGAGGACATGATCGCCGAGCTCGCGACCGCGCTGAGCGACAGCGTGGACGGATAACACCGCAGAGGAGAAACGAAAATGAAGAACAAAACCATGAAAGCGATATGTGTATTCCTTGCGCTGACGCTGATCTGCGTATTCCCGGCGGGGCAGGCGCTTGCCGCCGTTAAGGGAGACGTGGACGGCGACGGCAGAGTGACCGCCGCGGACGCGCGCCTTGCGCTGCGCGCTTCCGTCGGGCTTGAGAAATATGCCGCAGGCTCCGCGAAATTCACCGCCGCGGATTACAACAGCGACGGCAAGATCACAGCGGAGGACGCGCGCGCGATCCTTCGGGTCTCCGTTGGCCTCCCGGCGGACGGCGGCGCGAACCAGTACGATATCCTGCGCAGCGGCAGATTCTATATGAACGGCGCCTGCATCATGGACGGTACGGTCAGCCCGATGGAGATGGGCGTTGACGGCAGCACCGTATATCTTTCCATGGCCGACGGCGACATGAACGTCGGGTACCTCGTGAAGGGCAAGGACGTCTACTTCCTGAATAAAAACGAAAAGATCTACTGGAAACCCAACGCGCTTGAAAAGGCGTTCCTGAAGAGCCAGGGCCTGCCGGACGCCTCTGAGATTTCCGCGGAGATCGCGGAGTCCGGCTTTTCGTCCATGCCGCCTCTTTCCTCCGCGGATTCGGTGGGTGCGGGCACGGCGGAAGGAAAGTCCTGTACGGTATATACGTTTAATCTGTCAGACAGTTCCGTGACCCGTGTGTACATGAACGGCAGCCGCCTGCTGGCGATAGAGAACCGCACCGCGGGCGAACGGATCTACTGGCGGTTCTATTCGGTCAGCGCAACGCTTCCCACGCTGCCGCCGTCCGATTACCGCAGCGTGATCTCGGCGGTCTTCATCGCCTCAATGACTTAAAGAAAGGGGACGGTTCCCTGTCTTCGGAGCTTTCAAACGGAGGTGAATTTCATGTTTGACGCGCAGCAATCCCTGTTTTCCAAAATCATCACGGCCATCAAGGTCCTTTTTGAAAAACTGCTTGCAAAATTTGAAAAATAAACGTAAAAACCGTCAGCCCCGCAAAAGGGCCGGCGGTTTCTTCCATATTTACCTCGGATGTTAAAATGCGTTGCTTGCGTTCCGGTTCATGATCCGTTACAATCAGAACGCAGGCAAAGGAGGCTTGAAACCATGCTGAACGAGAACATCAGAAACTACAGAAAACAAAAAGGGTATTCGCAGGAAACGCTTGCGCAGTCGCTGAACGTTGTCAGGCAGACCGTTTCAAAATGGGAAAAGGGATATTCGGTGCCGGACGCGGTCATGCTTGAAAAGATGGCGGAATTGTTCGAGGTGCCGGTCAGCGCTCTGCTCGGCAAACCGCAGGAAACCGCCGAACAGAAATCGGAGCTTGATCGGATATCCGCGCAGCTGGCGGTGATGAACGACCAGATGGCGCGGGAGCTCGGCAGGCGCAGGCGGCTCAGAAATATCCTGTTGATCGTTGCCGCCGTTCTGCTTACCCTTACGGTTTTTGTCGCGTGCCTCGTCTTCTTCTCTCTTCCCGTTGAAAGGGCGACCGAATCCGGCGATATCTCGCAGGTCGAGACGCTGCTCGTACCCTCCCGGCTTTACACGCAGGACGATATCGACGCGGCGATCGAAACGGTCAAAAGGGATTTTGCGGACGATTGGAGCGGCTGCAGGCTGATGTGGATCAAGTACGCGGGGGATGAGATATCGAAAGCGGAAAGCAAAGAAAGAGGCGTGGAAACGATCGTTCTGCTGTCTTCCTTCGATACGCTGCGGCTGCCCGATACCAGCGCGCTGAACGAAAACGCCACCTATAATGATTGGAATT
>JAFRSZ010000232.1 GCA_017439205.1 Clostridia bacterium | reverse complement strand
CGCACGCCGAAAGGGAATAAACGACGTATTTGAGCGCAATGGACGCGGAGGAATATCCCAGCGCCTTGTAGGTGCCGAGCAGGATCCGGTCCTCTTCTACCAGCCGGGTCACGGTGGTGAGGCACACGAGAGAGGAGATCAGGAAGAAGAAGATCGGGAAGATGTTTGAAAGCACCTTGATGTTGTTCACGCTCTGCCCGTAGCTGAGATACCCGGGCGTGCTCTCGCGGTCGTAGATGCTCCACGATACGTTGTTAAGCCGGGCGAAGAGATCTTTCGCGTCCGACAGCTCCGATTTCGCGAAGGCAAGCTGCGATTCCGTCTGGCTCAGGATCTCGTCGCGCTTCGTCTGCGCCTGGTCGAGCTGCGCCGGGGCTTCGGAGATCTTCTTTTTGAGTTCGTTGAGCTCCGTTTCCGCCTGCATCTTCGCCATCGCAAGCTCCACGCTGCTGTTCTGGATGTTATAGCCCTGCTGTGTCAGCGCCACGCTGTAAGCGTCCAGATCCGCGTTTGCCTGCTGCAGCTCCTTATATGCCGCCTGGCTCTGTGTGGTGGCCTCCTTCAGCTTCACTTCCTCTGTTGCGAGGCGGTCGCCGAGGGCCGTGATGATGCCGGAATACTCTTCGAGCTCGGCCTCCTGCACGGCAAGCTTCTGCTTCTGCTGGTCGAGATAGGGCGATATATTTTTCACGATCTCTTCGGCCAGTCCCCCCGTGGTGAGGGCTTTCACCGAAGTGTAGAGGTCGGGATAGGTGCCCTGCATCATCGTGATGATGCTCTGGATCTGCTCGTTCGAGTAGGCGTTCGTCTGCGTGTCGCCGATCTGGTTCACCATGGAGGACGCCGCGTTGATCAGCGACTGGGTGGTGGCGATCTGCGATTTTGTGGTTTCTATCTTGTTGGAAGCGTCGTTATACTGCGCGTAGAGATTATCGTAAGCCTGTTTCGCGGCGTTCAGCTCCACCTGCTTGGCGTCGTATTCGGACTGCTTCGCGGTGAGCGTCTGCTTCTTTTCATAATAATCGGCAAGCGCCGCCTGATACGCGTCGCTGCTGTCGGAAAGAAGGCCCTCCACCTGTGAGAACTGGTCGTTAAAGGCTTTTTCGGCGTCGGCGATGATCTTCGGGCCGTTTTCCACCATCGGCTTCAGCGTGGCGATCGTTGTATCCAGCTGCGCCACGGCGGTGTTTGCCTCGGCCTCTTTTGCGGAGATCTCTTTTTCGGCTTCGGTGATCTTTTTCTGCAGCTGCGGGCGCATATCGTTCACGCGGTTGGCGATCAGGGTGGGGGAGGCGGCTTCGATCGCGTTCACGTACTGCGCGGTGTAATCAAAATACTCGTCCGAAAACGGCTCGTAGGCGTCCGCTCCGGCGATCTTCACGTAAACCTCGGTATAATAATCGGTTTTGAAAGCCTCTTCGGGCACGATGATGAACGTGCCGAGCTTGCCGCTGCCGATGTTGGTATTGCCTCGCTCAAACGAGAGATAAAACGGCGAGCGGATGACGCCCACGATCGAAAAATCGCTCACCTCAAGCTCTTCGGGCGTTTCGTTGCCGCCGTTTTTCAGCGTGATCACGCTGCCGAGCTTGAAGGATTCCGGCGTGGAAAGACGGCTGGCGTCCACAAGGCACTCGTTTTTCTGCATCGGGTAGCGGCCCTCGATCAGCTGCACGCGGTTCATATAGGCGCCGTCGTTTGTGCCGTGCATGAAATTGTAGATATCGTCGGGAGAGATGCTGTAGGCGCGGGTGGTGATGAAGGTGCCGTCGATATCGAGCTGCGCTTCGCCGTTCACGTATACGAAGGCGTCGGCAAACCTCTCGCCTGCGACGTACTCCACGCCCTCCACGGTGCCGATGGCCTCAACGTCGGTATCGGTAAGACCGATCGAGGACTGGATGCGGATGTCCGCTAAATTGCAGTCCGAAAAATAGCCTTCCGCGTTCGAGAGCATGTCCGGCGACGTGGCCTTGATGCCCACGAAAAACGCGCAGCCCAACGCCACGATCAGCAATATGGAAACGTATCTGCTGAAGTGATGCCTTACCGTGCGTAAGGTATCCTTGATCAGAAGCTTGTTCAATGCGGTCTCTCCTTAATTAGTGGTTAGTGGCCAGTGGCTAGTGGTTAGTGGTTAGTGGCTAGTGGTTAGTGGCTAGTGGTTAGTGGCTAGTGGTTAGTGGTTAGTGGTTAGATGAAAAATGAAATGCAATCAACAGCTTCGGCGGTATCATTCCGCATTCCGAATTCCGCATTCCGAATTAAAGAAGTCTCCGCTCTCCGCTCTGAAATACTACCATTCCAGCCGTTCTACCGGCAGCGGCCTGTCGTTGATGGTGATGCGCTGTACCTTGCCGTTGCGCATCGTGATCACGCGGTTCGCCATCGGGGTGAGGGCCGTGTTATGGGTGATGATGATCACGGTCATGCCGGTCTCGTTGCTGGTGGTCTGCAGAAGCTCAAGGATCTGCTTGCCCGTGGAATAGTCGAGCGCGCCGGTGGGCTCGTCGCAAAGCAGGAGCTTCGGGTTCTTTGCCAACGCTCTCGCGATGGCAACACGCTGCTGTTCGCCGCCCGAAAGCTGGGCGGGGAAGTTGTTGAGCCGTTCGCCGAGGCCCACGCGCTCAAGCATACGTTTCGGCGCAAGCGCCTTTTTGGTAAGGCTGGCCGAAAGCTCCACGTTTTCAAGCGCAGTAAGGTTCGGCACCAGATTATAAAACTGGAACACAAAGCCCACGTTCTGGCGGCGGTAAAGCGAAAGCTGCCTGCGCGAGAAGCTGTTTATCATCTCGCCGTCGATCTTCACGGTGCCGCCGTCGCAGCCGTCGATGCCGCCGAGAATGTTCAGCACGGTGGTCTTGCCCGCGCCGCTGGGGCCCACGATCATGCAAAGCTCGCCCTCTTCGATCTCGAAGGAGACGCCGTCCAGCGCAGGGATCGTGACCTCGCCCATATGGTATTTTTTGACTACGGATGCCAGTTCTATGAAACCCATTGGTGTACCACCTGAAAAAGTTTTATTATTAATTATATAATAAACTCATAGCATCGTCAATATTATTTCGCGTTTTAATTAAATTTGTCTGAAAAGGATGTGTGGAGAAACGGTTGGTAAATTGGAATTTGTCGGGCTGACGCCCGACAGCCGTTCGCCGTTCGCTGTTCGCCGTTCGCAACGCAAAATAGGGTTTCGATGAAGAACGAAAGTTTTG
>JAFRSZ010000231.1 GCA_017439205.1 Clostridia bacterium | reverse complement strand
TAACAAACTGCCTGCTGCTCAGTCCGGCGGTGATCGGCACGCTGATGCTGGTATCCCGGATCTGGGACGGCGTTAACGACCCTATCGAGGGTCTGGTCATAGATAAAACGAAGACCCGGTTCGGCAAGCTGCGCCCCTACGTTCTCGTAAGCGTCCTGCCGCTGGCGGCGCTCACGGTCCTGATGTTCACCGTTCCTCCGTTCGGGGATACGGGAAAAACCGTGTATACGTATATCGTATACATTCTGTTCGGGACGGTCTGTTCGTTCGCCGGAACGGTCTCCTCCGGCATGGGGTGCGTCGCCACGTATGACGGCAAAGAGCGCAGCCGCTTCATCACCGTGGGCAGCGTATCAAGGTCGGCCGGAGAGGCCTCCCCCTACGTATTCATCCTGCTCATCACGTTTCTGGTCACGAAACTGCTGGGGGAAAACGACCCGTATATGAACCATCACGTCACGGCGTGGGTCTGCGGCCTCGGCGGGGCGGCGCTTTTCGGGCTGACGTGGTTCAATAAAGAGCGGCTGACGCAGGAGCAGGAAAAGGTGACGCTCAAAGACAGCCTGACCGTGCTTTTCAACAACAAGCCGCTGCTGCTGATGGTGGTATCGAGATTCATCGGCTTCGGGATCTACCTTTCCACGGCGGTGCAGGTGTATATCGCAGCCTATTTCCTCGGCGGCAGCGATAAAACGCTGATGCTCGGCATCCCCACGGCCGTGGGGTCCGTGGTGGGGATGCTGATCGTGCCGTGGTTCGCGAACCGGTTCGGTCTGAAAAAGACCTACGTCCTGTTCAGCGTGTTCGGTTCCGCCATGCTGACGGTCCTGTATTTCATGGGGTATGAGAGCCTGATGAGCGAAAAGATCAGCATCCCGTATTATTTCGTGCTGTTTTTGACGGGCATCCGCTACGGCAACACGAATATCGTGCCGAATCTGATGCTGGCGGACTCGCTGGACTATAAAGAGTGGAAAACAGGCCTGCGCATGGAGGGCAGCGCCAACGCGGTGATGGGGCTTACCAACAAGGTCACAGGGGCGCTCAGCACCGCGCTGATGAATTACGGGCTGGCGTTCTTCAGATTCGTTTCTCCCGTGACGGACGAGCTGACGGGCAGGGCGGTGGAACAGGTCCAGAGCGCAACGGCGCTTACGGGCATGCATAAGATGTTTACGATCATCCCCGCGGCGTTCGGGCTCTTGTCGATCATTCCGATCCTGTTCTATGACTTTGAGGGCAGGAAGAAAGAGGAGATCCTTGCCGAGCTGCGCGCACGGAAGCACACGGCGGTGAAGGAGGACTGATCGGACCGCGGTGAACGCCGGGGATATTCCGTCCGATACGGGGACAAGGATCCTATCTCCCCCGACCGCGCCCGGTCCGTCAGGAAATCCGGCCGTCCGGACGCGCGAACCGACGCAGAAGAACCGCCGCTCACCCGATCACCGCGATCTCAAACGAGAACTCGAATTCCTTTTCGCTGAAATCACGCTCCGGCTCGCGATCCGCAAAGCCCGGATTATCGGCGTGCTGTTTATAATCGAGATGCACGTAGACGCGGTCGGACGGGGGAAGCTCGTCGTTGTGGGCGGTATAATAGAGCGCTTCGTCGCTGTAAGGCCGGGCGGTGAACACAAAGCCCGCAGCGCTGAGATCGGCAAAAGCGAGGCCAATGCCCGCCACGTTCGTGAGCGACGCGGTCTTCGTACCGTAATGGGCGCCGCACTCGGCGGGACGGATATACGGCTCGAAGTTTTCCCGCACGCTGCACGCGAACAGGCGCAGCGTCTGGCTTTTATAACGGTCCGGGTAGGTTTCAACGGGCCCGTAGCCGAGGTATTCCATCCGGCTGAAGGCCCCGGGCATCGCGAAGGCAAGGCCGAACCGCGGCAGCGGCGGGGCGTTATGCGTCACTCCGGCGCGCACGTCCGCACGCAGCTTCCCGTTCCCGGAAACGGTGTACGTGATCTCCGCCCGAACGGCGGGCGGCATGGCGGGGGCGGCAATGGACGCCCGCACGCGGATCACGGCGGCGGTCTCATCCGCGCGTACCAATACGGTCTCGTAGGTCTGCTGCGCCGCGTGGTCGTAGCGGGCGCGCTCCCACATGGCGCGGTTGCCGCTGTTGGGCAGCCACGGGCGGAAAACGGAAAGCCCGATCGGTTCGCACAGGAGCTCTTCTTCTCCGGCACGGACCGAGGAGATCCGCCCCCTGCGCCGATCGAACGTAAACGCCGTTTCGCCGCATTTTACGGTGATATGGGCGCGCGTTTCTTCGGTTTCAACGGCGTGCGCCTCCCCTGCGGGAAGAGAAACGGGGGCGTTATGCAGAATGAACTGCGCCGTGCCGAGCACGTACCCCTTTTGAGCCCAAGGGGTATTTTCTTTCTGCTCCACATGCAGGTACAGCGCCGCGAAGCCGGAATCGAAGGTTTTATCGAAAAGCGCATAGGAGCGCTCCTTCTGCGGCGGGATATCCAGACCGTCGATCCAACCGCCGCGGATCTCGTGCCCGTCGCGCTCCAGCGTCCAGCCGAGGGCGCAATCCGAAAGCGAGGTAAAATACCGTTTGTTTTTCACGGTGAGCACGCCCCCTTCAAAGGAGACCTCGAAGGGCTTGTAGCACTCCTTCATATCGTAATAGCCGGGGCGCGGGGTGCGGTTTGGGTACACAACGCCGTCCAGGCACGAGATACCGTCGTTCGGGTAATCGCCGAAATCGCCGCCGTAACGGTAACGCGGGTGTTCGGGCGTGCCGATATTCACCGCATGGTCGGTAAACTCCCACACGCAGCCGCCGCAGTAATTATCGTATTTTTCAAAGTCCCGCCAGTGCAGCGGGATATCGCCGGTGCTCCACGCGGAGACGTATTCGCAGTAGAAAAACGGCTTTGTTTTATCGGGATCGTTCAGGTATTCCTCCAGATACTCCAAAGAGGCGTACATGCGGCTCTCAACGTCCGAGACGTCGCTGAAATCGCGCCCTACGCGCTCGCCGTATTCGAGGCGGGCGTTTTCGTAGTGGATCAGCGCGTCCGCCCGACGGGCGCGGATATACGCCGCCATGGCGCGGTGGTTCTCGCCGCAGCCGGATTCGTTGCCCAGCGACCACATGACGACGCAGGGGTGGTTCTTATCGCGCTCGAAAAGCCGCGAAACGCGGTCCACGCACTGCGCTTTCCACAGGGGCGTATCACAGATGTGGCTCCAATAATCCCAGTACCAGTCGCCGTAGTTGTAGCCCATACCGTGGGTCTCGAGATCGGCTTCGTCGATCAGCAGAAAGCCCAATCGGTCGCACATCGCGGGAAAACGCGGATCGTTCGGGTAATGGCTGGTGCGGATCGCGTTCACGTTGGCGCGCTTTAACAGGTACAGGTCCTCGAGCATCAGCTCCGGCGAAACGTAATACCCTGTTTCGGGGGAGGTATCGTGCCGGTTCACGCCGCGGAGCTTCAGCTTCTGTCCGTTGAGGAGCAGGCAGCGGTCCCTGATCTCCACCCGCCGCAGGCCCACGGGCAGACAGACCGCTTCATCGCCCGCGGTGATCCGCAGCGAATACAGATACGGCGTTTCGCTGCTCCACAAAACCGGATCGGCTACGCGGAAACACAGCGTTCGCCCGGTCTGTTCTTCCATAAAGCTGCCGTCCGGCGCGTAAAGGCTGCCCGTTACGGCAAGATCCGCCGGGATATCCGGCGTTACGGTAAGCTCGGCATATGTGAGATCTTCCGACACACAGGGAACGCAGTCGATATCCCGTATATGCGCGGCGTCGCGGGTGAGGATATACACGTCCCGGAAGATGCCCGAAAGCCGGAAGAAATCCTGATCTTCCATATAGCTGCCGGTGCAGTGCTTCACCACCAGCGCCTCCACGGTGTTTTCGCCGTTTTGCAGCTCTTCGGTGATCTCGAATTCACTGTTGGCGTGGCTCACCTGCGAATAGCCGATCCACACGCCGTTGAGCCAGAGGTAGAAGCAGGAGGAAACGCCGTCGAAATTGAGAAAATACCGCCTGTTCTCCGCTTTGGGCAGCGTGAAGGACCTGCGGTAAAAGCCGCAGGGAACGACATCCGGCAGATGGGGCGGATCCACCGGGAAGGGGTAATCCTGATTGATATAATTCGGCGGGTCCCATCCCCGGCCGGTCTCGAGCTGCCAGCAGCCGGGCACGGCGAGCCGATCCGTACATTCCACGCCGCCGGGAAAGCCGGGCCGTTCAAGCTCGAGCGATTCCACGTCCGGGAACCACCTGAAATCCCACGCGCCGTTCAGGCTCAGAAAGCGCGAAGAAGCCTCGCGTTCGCCCGCGGGATCCTGCGTTTTTTCAAACGGGATAAAATACGCCCGGGGCGGCAGGGTATTCACATGGGGGTATTCCGTTTTCCGGTAAAATCTTTGGATTTCCATCGTATCGTTTACTCTGTTTCGCCGCCGGAGGCCAGCCATTCGATCAGATCGGTGGTTTCATAGGCGCGGTCCCAGCAGCCGTGGCCCTCGGCGCAGTAGGTGGTGAATTCCACGGCGCCGCCGGCACCCCGGACCTGACGCGCCATCAGCACGGAATACTCGTAAGGCACGGAATCGTCGTCCACGGAGTGGTAGATCCTGATCTCTGTTTTTTTGTGGCGCTCGTTGAACCGCCAGCTCACACCGCCCCCGCAGATGGGCGCGGCGCGCCGGAAATAACCGGGGTACGTGAGCAGCATGTTCCACGTGCCGAAGCCGCCCATCGAAAGGCCGGTGATCGAGATACGCTCTTTGTCGCCGCCGAACGTTTCCACCGCCGCGTCAAGAAAATCCTTGAGCTGCAGGGTGATATTGTCCCATATCAGTTCCTCTGGGCACTGGGGCGAAACGGTGATCACGCGAAGCCCCAGATAATCCGCGTCCGCGCCGAAATACTTCGGGATGCCGTGTGCGCGCACCCGCTGCACGGCGAGCTCGCCGCCGCTGCCGTTTTCACCCGCGCCGTGCAGAAACACGATCACGGGCAGCTTTTCTTTTGCTGGATCGAAACCGGTGGGCGTGGTGACAATGGCGGAAAGCCTGCCGATCATCGGCTCCTCCCGGGTAAAAATGACGTCGTTTTTCATGATTTGCACATCTCCTTTTCCGTTTTCAGTTTATCAAATCGCCATGGGATTTGTCAATGGGATCGAAGCGTTTCGCGCGGCGCGTTTTTTCGCGGACACGGCCTGAATAAAGCCCTTGATTCCCTCCTTTTTTTCGTCCGGGGCGAAAAGGGGACGACAAAAGCGCGCGGATCCGGATTTGTCTTGACAATCCCGCCGAATTATGCTGTAATAAAAAAAATGATCTTTTCATCTGCAAAGGAGAGAAAATCATGTATTGTTCCAAATGCGGCGCTGCCTGCGCCGAAGGCACGCTGTTCTGCGGCGCCTGCGGCAATCCCCTTTCCGGCCCGCCCGGAGAACCGCAGCCGCAGCGCGGACAGAGCGGAAGCGCGAGAGGCACGGGGGCCGCGCAGTCTCCGGCGTTCTTCGTACCGCCCGTAAAGCAGGACCCGCCGGCACAGCCCAACGCGCAGCAGCCGCCCGTTTTATGGACGTCTCCGGTCGTAACCGACGCTCCGCAGGAGCAGGCGCCGCAGCCACCGGCAGATACGGCCCCTGAAAACGGCGGCACGGCCGCAAAAAAGCGCAAGGTCAGCCCCGTTGTGCCGATCATGGTCGTTCTGCTTCTTGTTCTGGGGATCGCCGGGGCGCTGATCGCCATGATGAGCAACAGCGAGTTCAGCGACGGCTGGTTCACCCGCGCGAACGCAAAAAAGAGCGAACCCGTATCGGTGCTTGACGCGGTGGAAAAGACCGTTTTCAACACCGACAGTTATGATTTTCAGTGCAATCTTGACGGCGGCGACGCCAACGGCACGGTGGAGTGGGGCGAAAACGTACTGCACAGCCGCATTGCGATAGAAGTATACGATCAGGTGATCTACCTGAACGAAGGCCGCCTGATCATCGCGGAAGGCAACACGGTTTCGGGCATCGACCTGAACGACCTGTTCGACGTGCTCGACAGCAGCGCGGACGTTGTGATCAGCGCGCTGAACCTGTATGAAAAGCTCGGGCTGACCGATTTTTATGACCCCGACTGGATGAGCTCGCTGCGCGAGGCCTCCACGGAGCTGAAGCAGCTGCCCGACCGGCTGGTGGAAGAAGAACGCCTGAACCAGGACTACCTGACCGAGCTGTTCAACAAGCTGATCGACGGCTTCGTAAGCAGCCGGATCGGAGAAGAGGATCCCACGCGGGAGGACGACGCTTCCGACAGGACCGGAACAAAGCCCGATTTTCAGTGGCTGATCGATATGGTGACGGACTTCCTGATGAACTACATGAGCGATTCGGCCGTGCGCGTGCAGCAGGAAGGCAGCGGCAAAAACGCGACCTATCACTTCCATATCAACGTGAGCGTGCTGACCGACGAGGTCATTGATTACCTCGGCAAGACCGAGCTGGTATCTTCCGTATGCCGTTTGTTCGGCGTGACCGTGAACGACCTGATCCGCGCGCTGGAGCTGGACGACATTCTGGCCGATTTCAAGGCCATGTTCTCCGGGCCCATTGATCTGACCGCCGTGATCAGCAAGGGCATGTTCGCAGGCTGCAAGGTGACCGTACAGGGCAGGACCCTGGCGGACCTGCGCCTTACCGGCTATAACAGCGCAAAGGTGAACACGGAAGATTACGCCTACGTGGAAGCCATGCTGAGCGATCCCACGGTTGAGAACAATTTCATCTCGAACGTGCGCGCCTATCTTTTCGGCGGACTGTTTTCTTCCGCATTCGGCAATTAAAGGAGGATTTCTATGACAAGACCGGAAAAGCCCGCGGACGGCCTGCGCCGCGGCGCGAGATACGATTCCATATTTTACGGCGCTTTTTCCGGCGCGGGTTCCACCTTTGACATCCGCGTGCGGTTCGATATGAAGAAGCCCATCGACCTTGAAAAATTCCAGACCGCAGCCAACCGCGCGGCGCAGTGCTACCCTGAATTCTCGGTGCGCCCCGTGATCAAAGACGGACGCGTGTTCTACGAAGAAAACCTGAAACCCGTGAAGCTCGCGCCGGACGACGGTAAACGGCTGTATTTCGGCACCGACGGCGAAGACGGCACCAACGGCTACCTGTTCGTGTTCCTGTACGGCGAAAAGCACGTTACCCTTTCGCTGTTCCACGGCATCACGGACGCCCGCGGCATGATCGCCTACGTGATCACCGTGCTGTGGAATTACGTGGTGAGCGTTTATCCCTGGGTGCGTATCGCGGGCTCGAAGCGGTTCACGAAACACGGCGTGCGCATCTCCCCCGCCCCGTATTACGATATGGACGAAACCGAGCGCAGCGACCCGCTGACCGCCTTCGCGGGCCCCGGCGACCCGATCGACCTGATCGACGGCGACAAGCTCTTCCGCATGCCGCCGGAGCAGTTTGACCGCGACGACCCGAGCTGCCGCCTGCTGAATCTGGAGATCAGCAACAAGGCGTTTCTGCAAAAGACCAAAGAGTTGGGCACCTCGTTCGGCCCGCTGCTGGCAGCCATCGTTGCCGAGGCCGTGGCGCGCGCCTACGATATCGGCGACAAAACCGTTTCGGTGGTGCTCACAGCGGACCCGCGCAAGCAGTTCGATACGTTCTCGTTCGGCAACATGGCGTATAACGTGCCGCTGCCTGTGACCGTCGACGACCTGAAACAGCCGCTGAAGGACCTTTGCGGCAGGCTGCGCGCGGACATGAAAAAACAGCTCACCCGCGAGAACGCCGCCGCCAACTACAGCTTCATTCTCGGCCAGTGCGACCAGATCGACGCGATGGGCGACATCGTTGCGGTGAACAAGGCGCTCACCGCGCCGGGCGGCGTGGAAACGCTGACCACCAACGGCACGATCTTTCTCACGTACCCGGGCAGGATCGGGCAGAACCCGATCTCCCGCGCGCTGCTTGACGGGGTATCTCCCGGCATGCTGGCGGTGGAACGCGCCGTGGTGGTGTACGCCCACCGGGATTCTCTGATCGTGCAGGTAACGCAGAAGAGCGACGACATGACGTTGGTAAATGCAATGAAGAATCTGCTTACGGATATGGATCTTTCACCCGTGTTCCGCGATATGGGCCGCGTTACCCAGAACGTGCTGGAGCTGGACCGGCTTGCCAAAAGGAACTGAAAACACGCAGAATATATAACGCGCCCCGTCGGAAAGCTTCCGACGGGGCGTTTTTCGCATAGCGGCGTTTTTTGGATGCGTATCAGCGGTCCACGATCACGGTGCCGTCGGGCTTTACGGTGATCGTATCGCCGTCCTGCACGTACTCCAGAAATTCGTCGCCCAGTTTGTCTATCGTGGGCATCTTGGCGTTTTCGCTCCACACGTCCGCCAGCACAGCCCCGGCGGCGGCAAGCGAATCGATCTCTTTCGAGAACAGCAGGCACGCGGGCGCCTTGCCGCTCTGCACGGCGGAATAAAGGAACATGCCGCCGGTGGTGGAGCCGATGGTCTGAGGCAGGCACAGCGCCTTGCCCATCAGGATCTTTTTATAGATATCGGGGTTACTCTGATCCACGCATTTTGTCTTGCTCTGGATGAACATCATCTGCATGCTCGCCAGCGTATTGAAGCCCTGCCGGGTCACGACCGCCTCGGCGGTCACTTCGCCCGCCGCGATCACGCGGCCTTTGAATTCCTTCATCTTATTTGCCCTCCTTCGTAATAATGTTCAGGATCTCGGCATTGTCGTAAAACCGCGCCGTGGTGTAGGTGCGCAGCTTGTTGGAGCTGGTGATCACCGGCTCGTGCTGCCACAGGGGGTTATCCATAAACATCAGCGGGCAGATGCAGCTCACGATCACGCCGGTTTTGGCGAGTCTGCCTGCATACACGGTCTGATTGAATTTTTTCAGCACGCCCTGCGAGGTGGTGAACACCGTGGGCACAAGCACCTTATCGTTGCCGGCCTCTTTCAGCGCGGCTTCGATCTTCTGCGTCCAGTCGGTGAGCTGCTCCAGCGTCATGTGCGGGCAGCCGAGGAAGCACATTTTCGGTTTGGCGTTCAGATCTTTCCATACGCAGGGATAACCGTCCTTCACGCGCTGCAGCTCAGCGTCGTCGATCACGTACACCTTCGCGTTCTCTCTGATCAGCGCCTCGCCCTGCGCCTTGGCCTCCGGCGTGAGGTTTTCGATATGGTAAAGCCCCACCGCACCGTTGGAGGCGGTCGCCGCGCCGAAATCCTTGAGGTAGGTCTTCGCCTCGTCGGTGAGCTCCGTACCGAGGTACTTATCAAGGCCTTTTACGTAGGGCACGTCTTCCATCACCTTCATACCGATGGCGGAGCCCAATATCTGCGCGTCCGGCAGCTTTGAGGTTTTCAGCTCCACGATCCAGTCCGCCCTGCGGCCCTCGTCCGTCAGGAAGCCGAAATACGGCACGTACCCGGCCACGGAGCCGAACAGCTCGATGATGCCCGAGTTGCGGTTGCACCGCGCGCCCAGCACGCTGTTTGCGTATACCACGGCGCTGGATTCCGCCCACGAAAGCACGTCGCCCTCTTTGGGCGTGTTGCCGATCTCATCGAGATAGCAGGTGCAGGTGTAGGAATCCTCGTTCAGAAGGCCCAACTTCTCAAGCTGCTTCTCGTAACGCGCCTGCTTGCCGAACACGGCCTTCGCCACCGTTTTCTGCAGCGGGTTCTGCGGTACGTTTTTATCGTACGGGCGCGGGTCGCAGGTGAATTTCTGCCCCGAAAGGCAGCCCTCGTCGATCAGCTTCTGGTACAGATCGAACACCGGTCCCAAAAACGTGAGGCCGAAACTCAGCACCAGATGGCCGTACTCTCCGGTGACCGGCACCATCTTTTCGGCGCCGAACACCTCGCCGTACTGCACGAGCGTTTTCATCACCTTGGCCATCGTCGGCCCTTTGGCGCCGTCCAGCAGCGCCTGCTGTTCTCTTGTGAGTTCCAAAATGAAACGACCTCCTCTTTATTTTTATAATATCAATATACCATACCGGACGGTAAAAATCAACGGTCTGTTTGCCCGAAAATCCTTTCAGGGCGAGAGCGAAACACGCCGGGCGGGATTCATTCCTCCACCGGGATATTCACATTCATGCCGCTCACCTCAACGCCGTTTTCGGCGCGGATCAGGATATAGCGGACGCCGTCGATGGTGCGCGCGCTGATCAGATCTGAGCGGTCGGAATTCACCTTGATCTGCACGTCCGGCGTGGTGACCTCGATGGCGCGCGGATTCACAAGGTTTTTCGGCGGCAGGGCGACGGCGCCGAAGGCTTCGTCGTACTTTTCCTCAAAAGCCCTGATGCGTTCGTCCCGCACCCCGCCGGAGCGCAGCGCGCGGCTTACGTCGCCTTTTGTGACAACGGGCGGTTCCTCGGCGCGGGTCTCCTTCGCCTCGGCAAGCTGCTCGCAGATGGAATCCCTGAGCTCCATCGCCACCTTCAGGCTGCATTCGTCCGAAAGCGTATCCTCCAGAATGCCCTGCAGCGTTTCTTTCTGCTCGTCGGCGGGCATCGGCACGGCGGTACGCGGCACCGCCTCGATGAATTCGGGGTGGTTCTCCCACGCGCTCTTCGTGTAGTAGAGCATATTGTAGATGTTGGCGGCGCGGTCATCGAAGCAGGGAAACAGGAAGCCAAGCTCCGGGGCGGACAGCACGCGGTTTGCAACCAGGCTTTTCAGCGCGTTTTCGGCAGGAAAAAAGCCCAGCGCGGGGCGGGTCTCTTTGAGCGGGCATACGGCGCACAGGCAGTAGCTGAACACGTCCGTGCTTTCGCCCGGCGCGCCGTCGCGCCCAACATACGGCACGTCGTACGCGTCCCGGATCAGCAGGATCATATAGGAACCGTCCATCGCCAGCGCGGCGGCGGTCTGCTCAAACAGCGCCTGCACGACTGCGTCGCCCGGCGCGTCTTCTCTGCGCAGAGCGGAAAACATGCGGTGCTCGTCGCTGTCCATCACCTGCCGGGGCGTAAACTCCAGCGAAACCAGATTTTTGCCCTGCGTACCGGAAAGCGCCTTGCGCATCACGGTGAGCACGGCCTCGGTATCCTCCAGCGGGACCTGCGCGAAGGATTGGCGAAAGGCCGTTACGATCTCTCTTTTTTCATTCACAAGGCAGCCGTAAAGGGCAGCCACGGCGCAGCGGTCCGCCCGCAGGTGGCGGCGCAGCTCGCCGATCTCTTTTTCGTTCATTATGCGTTCCTCCGAGAGTAAAATCCCGTTTATGATACCACAAACAAAAAACGAAAACAAGTTTTTTTGCTTGCACTTTCGCCGCGGACGGGATATAATTGGATCAAACAAAAAACAGGAGGATGAATCATGCCTTATATCAAACTGACCACCACCGCGAAGGTGGACGCCGCAAAAGCGCAGGCGCTGAAGGCCGGCTTCGGCAAGGCCATCGAAAACTTCCCGGGCAAGACCGAGCAATGGCTGATGGTAAACATTGAGGATCAGCAGCGCATGTGGTTCCGCGGCGACGACAGCGAAAACGCCGCCATGGTGGACGTGGACCTGCTGGGCGGCGTCTCAAAGCCCGCCAGCGAAAAAATGACCGCCGCGCTGTGCGACCTGCTTGAAAAAGAGCTCGGCGTCTCCCCCGCCCGCGTCTATGTAAAATACACCGGTTACACAGACTGGGGCTGGAACGGAGCAAATTTTTAAACGACGTAGAATCGGAATTGCACGACAAACTGTAATTTACCGCAAAAAAACCGACCTTCCGGCCGGTTTTTCTTTATGCTTCCGCTTTGCAGCTGAAAACGATCTTTCCGGTTTCGTCCGGGAAGGCGGCGATCCCCTGCGGCGTTTCGGCAAAGGACCCCTGCAGAAGACGCACCGCATAAGAGAAGGGGGCGTTTGTAAAATCACGGAAGGCGCAGTACAGCCGCTGCGGCGCGACCCGCACGTAGGGCACAGCGGGCAGGTCGGCATGGCGGAAGACAAGGCGGAACCCTGGGGCGTCGCAACGGACCGTGAAACGGTCCTCCTCCGCGGAGAAACCGACCGCGCCCCAATCGGCGAAAGCTTTGTCCGGCTTCTGAACGCGCATGTTGAACGCATCGTCGGTTTTCATCTGTCCGCTGCCGATATACGGGTAGATCCCGGCGCGCACGCCGCCGGCGGAAAAGCGGAAGCCGTCCGTCACCGGCAGGGCGAAGTGCCCGCAGCGGGGCGTTTCGTTTTTTGCCGAAAGATACGGCTCGGCGTAACCGTCGGCATAGAGCTGGAAATCGCGGATCCACGCCGTGCCGTTTTCGTAATACAGGTTTACGCGGTAATGCTTAGAGGCGTACCACAGCGTGCGGCGGCCCTTCAGGGCATAGTCGTTTTCAACAAGGCAGGTATTGGGCGGCGTGCTATCATACGCTTCGCTGTATCGCCTGCCGCTCTCGCCGAGGGTAAGCACCTCGATTTCTCCCGCGGCCTCGAGCGCCTTCAGCTTCTCAAACTGCATGGGCAGGCCTCTTGAGATCGCCTCCCAGCCGAAGGAATTCTCCTGCCCGAACTGCGCGTAGGCAAGGCTCAGGGCGCTGCCGCCGTAATTCTCTTTCAGAAACCAATCCACCCACGCGGGGCTGCCGCCGCCGAGAGAATAGACCGGCTCAAGCGAGCAGACCTTCTGATTTGCGTCCGGGTCGCCGAGGCCGAGATCGTACTGGTCCATCGGGTCCGCCCCCAGCATACGGAACACGGGCAGGTCGATCTGATTCTCTTTCTCCGCCGCGGGCAAAAGAGCGTTGCGCCTGCTCGGGAAATACGCGCCGAAGGGAATGCCGCCCCACAGGGTGATGCCGTCCGTGCCGGACTGCTCCTTGCAGCTGCAGAAGGCGGCGAGACCATAGGCGTTTTTCATATAGGCAAGGGAAACAGCGTCTGTCGTCCAGCAGCCCGCCACGGCGGGATAATGCCCGAAGATCTCTTTGAAGCGGGCGAAGGCGGTATCGATCAGCCGTATGCGTTCCTCCGGCGTGTAGCCGGTGAGAAAGGTGCAGCGCACGTCCCAATCCCATGTATAACGGCCGCGCCAGGGGATACCCGCGTCCTCCGCCTGCGGGCGCACCACCTCGAGCCAGAGGCCGGGTTCAACGCCCTTCGCGTTTTTCACGAGCGCCTGATAATCCGGGCGGATCAGCGCGTCGTACTGCAATAAGACCGTACAGGGAAAGCCGTATTTCTCCCCCAGCGCGAGCTCCTGCCGCAGAGTATCAAAAAGAAAGCCGTCGTCTTCCGCGCGGGGCTCCACGCTGCGCGCGAAATGGATGATGTTCGCAATGTTTTTCATACTGCCTCCGCAAAGTGTTTTCACGCGCATTATAGCACCGGAAATAAGAGAAGTCAAATATACGCCAAAAACAACAGAATATTAAGATTGCTTTTTTTCAGCGATGCGAATATAATAAGCTTATGGATACGATACGCAAAGATGACGAACGCGAGCGCGTGCTGCTGCTCAGCGTTGACACAGGTGAATACGACAACGACCGCGCCGTGGAAGAACTGAAGGCCCTGACGGACACCGCCGGGGGCGAAGTGGAGGGCGTGATCGTACAGAAGCTGCCCGCCGTGAACCCGGTGAGCTTTATCGGCAGCGGCAAGCTGGCCGAAGCGGAGCTGTTCTGCCGCAATCAGCAGATCGACCTCACGATCTGCGACGGCACGCTCACCGCAGCACAGCAGCGGTACCTGACGGACGCGCTGAAGACCCGCGTGATCGACCGCACGGTGCTGATACTGGATATCTTCGCCGCGGGCGCCAAGACCTACGAGGGCAAGCTGCAGGTGGAGCTGGCGCAGATGCAGTATTTTTACTCGAACCTCACCGGCCTCGGCGAGGGCTATTCGCGTCTCGGCGGCGGCATCGGCACCCGCGGCCCGGGCGAAAGCAAGCTCGAAACGGACCGGCGGCACGTGCGCCGCAGGATCGGCGCGCTGGAAGCGCAGCTGAAAGCGATCGACAAACGCCGCACCCTGCAGCGGGACCGCCGCAAGAAGGACGGATTTGTGACCGCCGCCATCGTGGGGTACACCAACGCCGGAAAATCCACGCTGCTCAACACCCTGACGGACGCGGGCGTGCTGGCGGAGGACAAGCTCTTCGCCACTCTCGATCCCACCGCGAGAGCTTTGAAGCTGCCGGACGGCAGAGAGATCATGCTGGTGGACACGGTTGGCTTTCTCTCGCGCCTGCCGCACCTGCTGATCGACGCGTTCAGAAGCACGCTGGAGGAGGCCGTAAGCGCGGACCTGCTGCTTCTGCTGTGCGACGCCTCCGACCCCGAATGCGAAGAAAAGCTGGAAACCAGCATGGAGCTGCTCAAAGACCTCGGCGCGCAGAACAAGCCGATCATCACGGTGTACAACAAGTGCGATATCGCCCCGAACGCTTACCTGATGCCGGTATCGCGCAACAGCGTGCGGATCTCCGCCGCCACCGGGGTGGGGCTCGGCGCCCTGCTGGAGCTCATATGCAAAAACATGCCGGAGCAGACCGCCGAGATCAGGGTGATCCTGCCCTACAAAGAAACGGCGCTGGCGGCGTGGCTGCACGAAAACGCGCGGGTAAAAAGCGAAACCTACGAAGAGGACGGCGTGCATATCGCCGCCACGGTAAAGAAGAGCGCGATGTATAAATTCGTGCCGTTTTTGACGAGAGAATAAATTTCAATTTGAGCATACCACAGAAAGGCGCGCCATGCAGAAACTCATGAGCCGCATGCGGGCGGCAATGGAAAAATACGATATGATCGCTCCGGGCGATACGGTGGCGGTGGGCGTTTCCGGCGGCAAGGACAGCCTTGCCCTGCTGGCGGCCCTGCACGAAATGCAGCGCTACTACCCCGTACCGTATACGCTGAAGGCAATCAGCGTTGATCCCTGCTTTTTCGGGGAACCCACGGACTTTTCGGCCGTTGAAGCGCTGTGCGCCGATATGGGCGTGGAATACGTGATCCGCCGCACGGAGCTGTACCGCGTTATATTTGAAACGAGAAAAGAAGCCAACCCCTGTTCGCTTTGCGCCCGGATGCGCCGGGGCATACTGCACAATATGTGCAGGGAGATCGGCGCGAACAAGCTGGCGCTGGGCCACCATATGGACGACGCGGCTGAGACCTTTATGATGAACCTGCTCTCCGGCGGCACACTGGGCAGCTTCCGCCCGGTGACCTATCTCTCGCGCAAGGAGATCACCGTGATCCGCCCGATGATCTTCGCACGGGAGAAGGACGTGACGCGCGCGGCGCATCAGCGCGGCCTGCCCGTAATAAATAGCCCCTGCCCGATGGATAAGGGAAGCGAGCGGGAACAGATAAAAAACCTGTTGAAAGATCTTGAAAAGACCTACCCCGCCCTGAACGAAAAGATCGTGGGCGCGATGGAAAAGGCGGGGATGGAAGGCTGGAAAACCGGTTCGGATTTTTGAGAGCGGAGATATGAGAGCGGAGATATGAGAGCGGAGAGCGGAGATATTATTAAATTCGGCAAGCGAAATCCGGAGTTCTGTAAAGAAGCGTAAGAAAACGGAAGGGCCTGCTTATCCGATGCGTATGATCGGGTAAGAGCCCTTCCTTAATTGTTAATTTTTCATTTTTAGTTTTTCATTATAATCAGGCTGTCCGGTCAATACCTGAAGATCATCTTCCCCCGGTCGTACACCACGTCCGTATAGTCTCCGGCGGCGGGGTGGGCGCCGAGCACGACGTTTTTGACGCGGGCAAAGCCGGCTTTGCCGTTTTCGAGCCCGAGGCGGTAATTGCCGTCGGAGGGCAGGGTGAAGGGCACAAGGCACTCCGCCCAGTCGGGGGTATGAAAATCGGTACGGGCGATCACTTCGTCCGTGGCCTGATCGCGCACGGTCAGGCTCCCCTCGCCCATCGTTTCGGCGCGCAGCAGCATCGGTCTGCCGCCCTCGAGCCACAGCCCCTCGTAAAGCCGGGCGGGGCCCTTTTCGGCGTCGGCGAGCCAACCGAAGCTTTCCTCTTCACCGCGGCACACGCCCGCCTGCCCGGGGGCGGATTCGGTGAAATTCCAGAAGGCGCGCCCCTGCCCGAAGCCGCCGTTCTGCAGTTCGGGCATACTGCGGTAGCCGATCATATCGCTCACGTAGGTTTCAAAGAAATTGATCTCGATCCCTTCTGCCGTATTGTTTTCAAAGCGCATGCCGGTGACCGGCGGATGGCCGCCGCGCACGGTGTAGGGGTTATAGTTCCAGTTGCCCATCGTCTCGAAACGGTTATCGTGTACGTAAACGTTTCTTACCTCCACCAGCTCCTGATCGGGGCACTCGATGCCCCAAAGGATCATGCCGAACGCCTTGCAGTGGTTGGTGCGGAGGTCGTTATGGTCGATCTCGATGTTCTCGCTTGCCTGCGGGGTATCGGAATCCCACCACTCGCTGCGCCGGGGATCGCGGTAAGAAGAGAATATATACACCGCGTCGTCGCCGGTGTACATGCTGCAGCCGGTAACGCGGATATCGCGGCAGTTCATCAGGCAGATGCCGTCGCCGTTGCCGTGGCTCCAGTTGTCGATCTTCAGATCGCGGAACACGCCGCGCTCGCAGGAAAAGGGCATAACCGCGTAGCTGTGGTAGTTTGTGATGTGCACGTCCGCGATCTCGAAATCGCTGCAGCGGAAAAACCCGATCGGGCAGATCTTGATGATCTTCTCGGTGTCGGCAACCTCCATCATGCGGATCGTGCCGCGCCCGCGCACGGCGAAACCGCTGCTGCCCGCCGGGGCGAAGATCAGCGGGTAATTATGATACCAGTTGTGGCTCCATTTGATCTCGGGCGAAAAGTTGTGCCCGTAGGCCGGCGTGTAGGGGACGTATTCCCGTTCCCCTTTGCCGGGCTTTACGTAATCGGCGGCGTCCGGGCTCTGCAGAAGCACGGCGCCGTCCTCAAACAGCAATGTTATGCCGCTTCGCAGCGTCAGCCCCGCGGTCAGAAACGTGCGTCCTGCGGTGAGCAGCACTGTGCCGCCCCCGGCGGCGTAAACGTCGTCGATCGCCTGCTGGATCGCCGCCCGGTCGCAGGTCTTGCCGTCGCCCGCGGCAAGATAGGGCGCATCGGTCACTCTTTTGACGCACGCTCCGTTTTCGTTCATATAACGTATCCCCTCTCAAAAAACTCACTTATCTGCATTGTAGCATTTCGCTCATCCGTTTGCAAGATAAAACCGAAAGAACGGCATTTTTTGTATATTTATTCAGTGAAATTTATAAAAACACTGCAATATTCAGAAATATTCGTCAAATATTCAAAAATAATGCTTGACAAATGGAAAATAATGAATTAAAATACAACATGTTTATCAAAGACGAAAGAAGGAACAAACATGAAACTCAAAAAGATCATCGCCCTCGTTATGGCGCTTGCGCTCGTGATCGGCGCGTTCGCGGCCTGCGGCGGCAAAACCGAACCCGACACACCCACCGACGCGGCCGTTCCGCAGAGCACCGATGCGCCTGCCGCCGCTGCCGGCAAGGTAAAAACCATCGATATCTCCCTCACCGACGAGCTCTACGCCTTCGGCGTGAACAAGAACCAGCCCGAGCTGCTCGAAAAGACCAACGAGTACATCGCGCAGATCAAGGCCGACGGCACGCTGGACGCCATCGTTGCCAAATACTTCAGCGACAACGGCGCTCCCGCCATCATCACCAGCGCCGAGGAAGACAGCAGCAAGGATCAGCTGATCGTTGCCACCAACGCCGCTTTCCCGCCCTTTGAATCGATGGAAGGCTCCGACTATACGGGCATCGATATGGAGATCATGGCCGGTCTCGCCGCATCCCTCGGCAAAGAGCTTGTGATCAAAAACGTGGAATTCAAATCCGTATTCTCCACCGTTGACGCGGGCTATGCCGATATCACGGCTTCCGGCATCACCGTGAACGAATCCAGAAAAGAATTCGTGAACTTCACCGACACGTACTACACCGCCTCGCAGATCATCATCGCTCCCGCGGGCGACGCCGCGTTCGACGGCTGCGCCACCCTTGAGGACGTTGAGGCCGTACTCAACGGCTTCGGCAGCGACGTTACCATCGGCGTACAGGCAGGCACCACCGGCCAGTACTATGTGGAAGGCGACGAAGAGTGGGAATTTCCGGGGCTCAAGTGCACCTGCAAGGCCTATGATTCCGGCGCGCTTGCCGTGAACGATCTTGTGAACGGCAACATCCAGTACGTGATCATCGACGAAGCGCCCGCCAAGAGCATCGCCGCTTCGGTGAACGAGTAAGCATAAACACATTTCGGAAACCGGTCCCGTAAAACGGATCGGTTTTTCTCTTATAAAGAAGGTTTCTTATGGAATTTGCGGCAAAATTCAGAAAACTCTGGAACGCGCTGTTCTTCAAGGGCAACGGCGACGGCTACAAGCGCGTGGTTACGGGCCTTAAAAACACCGTGATCATCGCCGTGGCGGGCCTTGCCATCGGCATCGTGATCGGCACACTGATCGCCGTGGTGCGCGTGGTGCCCAAAACAAACAGATTCGTGCGCGGGCTCGATAAGGTTTGCAGCGTTTACGTGGCGTTTTTCCGCGGCACGCCCATGGTGGCGCAGCTGCTGCTGGGGTATTACGTGCTGCTGCCGCTGCTGCACATAAAGCTCTCTTCGCTGGCGGTGTGCGTACTGATCTTCGGCCTCAACTCCGGCGCGTACGTGAGCGAGATCATGCGCTCGGGGCTTCTGAGCGTGGATATCGGCCAGACCGAGGCCGGCCGCGCGCTGGGGCTGAGCTTCGCCCAGACGATGACGCGCATCGTGGTGCCGCAGGCGGTAAAGAACATCCTGCCCACGCTCGGCAACGAGTTCATCACCCTGATCAAAGAGACCAGCATTGTGAGCTTTGTGGGCGCGGTGGACCTGTACGCCGCCTTCAACTATATCGGCAGCGCAAACTACGAATACATGATGCCTTACCTCGCGATGGCGCTGATCTACATCGTGCTGGTGCTGGGCATTTCGGGCCTTATCAAGCTGATGGAAAGGAGGCTGCGCGCCGGTGATAAGCGTTAAAAATATTTACAAAAACTTCGGCGATCTCAAGGTGCTCAAGGGCGTTTCGTGCGAGATCGAAAAGGGCGAAAAGATCGTGATCATCGGGCCCAGCGGCAGCGGCAAGAGCACGTTCCTGCGCTGCATGAACCTGCTGGAGGAGCCCACCTACGGCGAAGTGTGGGTGGACGACGATCTGGTGACGCCCATCGACCCCTATCTGCACCGGGACGTGATCCGCGCCTCAAACACCTATAAGAAAATGGCGGCGGCCGCCGGAGCCGCGGCGAACGACGACGCCATTATAAAAGAGATCAAAGAAAAGGATCTGCTCAACGAGAAGCACGAGGGCGGCGAATACAAAGCCCTGATGAAAAAGCTCTACAAAGAAAACGCGCTGGACGTAAACCTTGCCCGGCAGCGCATCGGTATGGTGTTCCAGCAGTTCAACCTGTTCAACAACCTGAACATCCTGAACAACATCACGCTGGCGCCGATGAAGCTGAAAAACCAGAGCAGAGAACAGGCTGAAGCGCGCGCGTTTCAGCTTCTGGACCGCATCGGCCTCAGAGACAAGGCGGAGGCATTTCCCGCACAGCTCTCCGGCGGGCAGAAGCAGCGCATC